>NZ_JBJHZX010000011.1:0-118221 GCF_045310515.1 Candidatus Clostridium eludens
CAGCGTCATTTAGGCGCTGGAAGTATTACGCCCTTATAGGGCTGAGCAAGCCACCTCTTTTAGGGGTGGTCATGACTATTTTTTTGTGTATCCTTCTCTGTGTGTAATATTTAATGTGAATTATGATGAATTAAATGGTTGAAATGATTTTTGGCAATATCGGGTTAGGATATCCTCATTCCATAAAGTTTAGTGGGCTTTCAGTAGAATTTGATGAGTTAAATTTATAATAAGCAAAGATAAGCCTGTCCAGTTCTTGACTTACAGCCAATATTTCTTCATTAGTAAATTTGTCCGAATCTAACATAGAATTCAATTTATCTCTTACTTTTTCTAATATTTCCTTCATACAATTTACATCCTTACCAATTTATTATTAATTTACAATAACCTAAACATTATATTATAAAAATACAAATTATTCAAAACTATATATAGAAAAAATACAAAAAATTTCCTATTGGGCAATGCATGAGAAGCTTAAAGCTCCCTCTGTCTATATGGCTTTAATAAGTAAATTCGGAAAAGGAAAAATTGAATGGTTTTTAGAATCATGGCAAAAAGCATAAAAATATATTATTACATCAGGTAATAAATATTGAAAAAATAAAATTTTCTTTCTTCTAAGAGAATTTTATGTTATAATATAAAAAATATTATTTTTTAATTATAAATATTAAGGAGGAATAATTATTATGGAAGTTAAACAAGTATACAAATGTGAAGTTTGTGGCAATATAGTTGAGGTTCTTCATAATGGAGGAGGCGCTTTAGCTTGTTGTGGGCAACCAATGAAGCTTATTGAAGAAAATACTGTAGATGCAGCTCTTGAAAAGCATATACCTATAATTGAAGAAATAGATGGAGGTGTAATAGTTAAAGTTGGATCAGTTGAACACCCAATGCTCCCAGAACATTATATTCAATGGATTGAAGTTCATACTGAAGATAAAATTTATAGAAAGTATTTGAAACCAGGAGAAAAGCCAGAAGCTATCTTTAAATTCGATGAAAAAGTAATAATGGCAAGGGAATATTGTAACTTACATGGACTCTGGAAGAAACAATAAAAACTTAAATTTTTAAAAAATAAAGATTTATTATCATAAATTATATATTTTTAACTACAAATAGGAGGTAATTTTATGGCATCTTTGAGAGGTACAAAAACTGCTGAAAATTTAATGAAGGCCTTTGCTGGAGAATCTCAAGCAAGAAATAGATACACTTATTATTCATCTACCGCCAAGAAAGAGGGGTATGTTCAAATTTCTAACATATTTTTGGAAACTGCAGAAAATGAGAAAGAACACGCCAAGAGGTTTTTTAAATTTTTAAATGAAGATTTAGAAGGAGAATCTATAGAAATAAATGCTTCTTACCCAGTTACTCTGGGAGACACTAAAACAGTTCTCAAAGTAGCTGCAAAAGGTGAGAATGAAGAATGGTCAAAACTCTATCCGGAGTTTGCCAATACAGCTGATAAGGAGGGTTTCTCTAAAATAGCTGAAGTTTTCAGGAACATAGCTGAAGTTGAAAAACATCATGAAGAAAGATATTTAGCGTTACTTAAAAATATAGAAGATAATACTGTATTTAAAAAACAAAAAGCACACAAATGGAAGTGCATTAACTGTGGATATATTTATGAAGGAGTATTTGCTCCTGAAATTTGTCCTTCCTGTGCACATTCTCAATCCTACTTTGAAATATTTGTAGAAAATTATTAATACTTTTTTTCTCAAAAACAAAACTGTATAGGATTTACTTTGACATTCCAAAGTTCACAAAGGTTAAAGTGAATCCTATAATAAAATATAAATATTACATATTCAATGTAATACTAAACATTAACAGTTCACTTTTTTGGAGAGCTTAAAAACATCTAGAAAGGAGTATAAAATGATATTTGAACAGTTAAATCCACATGCTTGTCGTACTTATCTTATTGGAAATAACAACCTGGCTGTCATGGTTGATCCAGTTATTGATCACTTTAATGATTACCTACAAACTTTAAAATCAAGGGAGCTAAAATTAACTCACGTAATTGATACTCATACCCATGCTGATCATATTTCTGCATCCTCAGTTCTCAAGGATGCTACTGGCTGTGAGTATATAATGCATGTTAATGCGCCAGCAAAATGTGTAAGCATACATGTTAGTGATGGTGATATGTTAACTTTAAATGGTTTAGAATTTAAGTTTTTATATACTCCAGGTCATACCAAGGATTCTATTAGTATAGTCGTTGGAGATAAGTTTTTAACAGGAGATTTTTTATTTCTTGATGATGGAGGGGCGGGAAGAGATGATCTTCCAGGCGGAGATCCTGAAGAACATTGGGAAAGCTTAAATAAGCTAAGCTTATTACCTGATAGTATTATCATATATCCAGCTCACGAATATAGAAATCGTGTACCATCTTTCTTATCAAAACAAAGAAAAACCAATCCTCATTTGAAAAAATCAAATAAGGAAGAATTTATTGAATATATTGAAGACTTAAAGTTAGGACCAGCCGATTGGATGAAGGATGTTCTAAAAGCCAACTATACTTGTGCTAAAGATCCCAATGCTGCATGGATACCTATAGATGTTCCAGCCTGTGAAGTTAAAGGCACAATGGAAAAGGGTGTTAATGAAATTGATGTCAATTATATTGAAGTAGGAACATTAAAAAATATGATAGAAACTAACCTGAAAAATATTTTTCTTATTGATGTTCGAGAAAAATATGAGCTTTCTGATCAACTTGGCCATATTGAAGGCGTAATTAACATACCTATAGGAAGTCTTTCTCATAAACAAAAAGAATTACATCAGTATAAGGATAAAGATATGATTGTAATTTGTCGCTCAGGTGCACGGGCTACTACTGGAGGTCAAATTTTAATGCAAGCAGGCTTTAAAAATGTTTATGTTCTTCAGGGAGGAATGCTAGCTTGGAAAACAATGCAGGGAGAGTGATAAAAGCATTCTTCTCTCTGACATTGACACTGCATTATAAGTCCCTTGAATTTTATTATAAAATCCTCCTATCTGATGAGACATACAATGAACATATTCTAACCTTGCATTATTGAAAGTAATTCAAGCTATAACATTAGTAAACATCATTTTTTCCCCTAGTCTCTAAATCATTACCATTTTTATATGCTCTCTTTAGATACTCCAAATAATTTTAAAGCATCAATTGCTGGGACACCTATAATGGCTATGCATTAAATAAATGTTTTTAAAAAAAACTTGATATTTAACAATTATTATTGTATAATAATAATTGTTAAAAGATAAAGGAGATGATATTATGTCAGATGATAAAACTAAGAAGAAACCTCAAGATTCTTCAAGAATCAGTTTAGAAGAACCCCATGAAATTATTTATTGGAAAGATAAGTTTGGTTGTACAGAGGAAAAGTTAAGAATAGCAGTAGATGAAATGGGGAATTCTGCTAAAAAGGTAGAAGAATATTTAAAAAATCATTAGAGCCAAAAGAGCTTTATACAAGCTCTTTTGGTACACTAAAAGTGTAATTTCAAATTAACTTACAAAACAAGTTAATTTGAAATTACATACTTTCTTTAAATTGTTATGTTAATTTATTTTATCGAGGAGTGATGTTTATGAAATATACTATAGGTAATAAACCAGGTAAAGGCAGCTATAAATGTACTACATGTGGTGAAATAGTAGTTCTTGAAAAGGATACGGATTTTTTACATCGTTGTCCTAGATGTCATCGTATAGAATTTGAAAAAATTTAAATCATTATTAGGTTATAAATAGGAAATAAGAAAATTAATCTTGTAAATATAGAAAAAATTACTTATATATTTATTTAAACCAATGGATTATATAATTGATTAAACATATTAAAATTTTAATCGAATTAGGGGAATTGCTGATTGCAGATGATTCCTCTAGTTATTGTTTTAACAGCAGTTTATGAACCTTAAAAGAGGAAATGCACCTTTTTCTTGTTGCTTATTATTGTTTCAAAAAATAATCACAATATTTCTTTAATTTTACCTTACTGTTATTCGATACATTTTTAGATGCTTCATGTACTTTTACTGAGGAAAAGGATAAGTTATTAAATGAAGCTATTCAACTTGGTAATTGGGATACCAGAAGATAAACTCTAGGTTATTTTTGATAGATTTAAACAGATAGATAAATCCCTTTCCAGAAATCGTGAAGGAAGTGGTCTAAGTTTATCTATTGCAAAAGTGCTTGTAGAACTACATGATAGAACCATATCTATAAAAAGTAAGATTGATAAGGGCAGTGAGTTTATAATAGATCTTCCTATTAAGTCATTTTTTGATTGTCTTTTATAGTGTTATTATATTTATAAATCTGTTATTTGTACCTATTATGACTATATATGTAAAAATAGTTTTCGACAATCCTAGCTTGACTATTTTGTATATTTATTAATATATCTGATACTTTTATTCCCATAGCTTCACTGATTTGAACAATTCTTTTCTCTGGTACTGATACCGATCCTGTACCAGAAATAGTATTTACTGATATTACTGGCAGGGCAATTTAATAACTTCTTTCGGTTCTTCTTTTATGCTTTTACAGTTATTTGAATAATCTTTTCATTAATATACAATAATAAGAATTATAAGAAAAATTAAAAATTTAGAAAGTATGTTATTATGCAGTCTAACATTGATACTTTCCAGCGGCAACTGAGATTCACTCCAGTACCATGAAATGTTTCACATTAATGAAATATAAAAATAATTATATAAATATTAATAATATTAGAAGGAATTTATAATGAAAAAATTTGTTTGTACAGTATGTGGTTACGTTCATGAAGGAGACACACCGCCTGAAAAATGTCCTGTTTGTGGTGTAACTGCAGATAAGTTTATAGAAAAGACAGAAACTGGAGCAATCAGTTGGGCGGATGAGCATGTAGTTGGGATTGCCAAAGATGCAGATCCAAAGGTAGTAGAAGGGATAAGAGCTAATTTTACAGGAGAATGTTCAGAGATTGGAATGTATTTAGCTATGAGCCGTCAGGCGGATAGGGAAGGATATCCTGAGGTGGCAGAAACATACAATCCAATAGCTTTTGAAGAAGCAGAGCATTCGGCTAAATTTGCGGAATTATTAGGAGAAGTGGTAGTGGCAGATACAAAGAAAAATTTACAAATGAGAGTAGAGGCAGAAGAAGGTGCCTGTAAGGGCAAAAAAGATTTGGCGACCCTTGCTAAAAAATTAAATTACGATGCAATTCACGATACAGTACATGAAATGTGTAAGGATGAAGCAAGACACGGAAGTGTATTTCAGGGACTGTTAAATAGATATTTTAAATAAAGACTAAATGGATTATAGGTTTTTGCTTCTATGGAAATTGTTTTAGAGTGATGTACTAGTTTTATATAAGGTCATTATATAAAACTAGTATACTTAATTAATTTTATGATCCTTCCAATACCATTTAGGAAATTAAATTTACTAACATATCATCTTTATGAATGCATTTCCCAAGGGTTTTTGTCCAACATGTAAAGCATCCGCTGCAGTGTTTAATATTCTTATCTTTAAGATAGATTGTCTCAATTTTTGAGCCTGCTTTTTCTGTACCTTTAAGAAATGGTTTCAAAGAACTTCAGTATTTCCTTTTTCTCCTCTTGGCCTTCCATTTAAAGCCAAAATTTTCATTTAACTTCCTTCCAAAGTTTACTTTTTTATAACTCTTTTAAGGACTTAATAGTTTCTTCACACCACTCTCGACTTTTCTTTCAAGTCTTGTTCTTTCTATAGGTGAAAGTAATGGGGTTGATATTTGGAATAATAAGGATTTTTATTTATTTTGTATAAAATAGTGCTATTATACTGGGATAATGGTAAATTTAAATAAAGGATAATGGTGTTGTATATAAGAATAAAAAATAAGCACTAATTAAAGGGAGCATTAACAAATAAATTGAGTTTTAGAGGCACAGAAAGGAATTATAATAAGTATGGAAGATGGTACAAGTATTTTTTCCGGGTTAGAAGACTTAGGATTTGTGGATATAGACAGTATTGAAGTATATAAAAAATATGAAGAAAAAAAGACAGTGAAAGAAGAACCAAAAATAACAGAAGATATGCTTTTGTATGATAAAGAAGTGACTTGTCCAGTATGTGAACACAAGTTTTTAGTTCGTACAGTGAAAACAACTGGTTATAGAATGAAAAAGAAGGAAAGTGATCTTTATATAAAATATGACATTATAAATCCGTACTTTTATGATGTTTGGGTATGCAATATATGTGGATACGCTTCTATGAAGACTGATTTTCATAAGTTAAGGGAATTTGAGATAGAAATCATACAGAAAAATATTACTCCAAAATGGCGAGGAAGAAAATATCCAGCGATATACGATATTAATATAGCAATAGAGAGATATAAGCTATCGTTACTTAATTATACAATCATTGGCTCGAAATCCAGTAAAAAGGCTATGAATTGTTTGAAAATTTCATGGTTATACAGAGAACTTGGAGACATAAACAACGAGGAACTATTCAGAAAACAAGCTCTTATAGGCCTTAAAGATGCTTATTTAAATGAGCAACTTCCTGTATATGGTATGGATAATTTCACAATCTTGTATTTAATAGGTGAATTAAATAGACGTTCAGGTAATTATGATGAAGCGTTAAGGTATCTAGGGGAGGTAATAGCTTCCAGAAGCGCACATAGGAAGATAAAAAATTTGGCAATAGACCAAAGAGATTTAATAAAAGAAACATTAGAGAATAATGAAGAGAAGAATAATGAAGATGTTGTGGAAAGTAAGAAAAAAGCAGGCTTATTTTCAAGATTTTTTAAATAAGGTTGAATTTAATAATTTAATTATAGGACTACATTATTTATTTATAGAAAAATTATTTAAAAAACTTTTCATTGGAAAGGATAATATTTAGTGATTAATGTATGTGTAATAAGAAAAAGGTTATCTAATAATTTTCCAGCGCTTAAAGAAAAAAATTTCAGGTATTTCTGGATAGGACAATGTGTATCTTTAGTTGGAACTTGGATGCAGAGAACAGCCCAACAATGGTTAGTGTATAGTCTTACAAAATCTTCATTATTGTTAGGAATTTTAGGGGTGGTACAATTTACTCCAATGCTTATATTCTCTCTTTTTGCAGGGGTATTTATAGATAGGTTTAATAAGAAAAGAGTTCTTATTGTCACCCAGAGCATTTTAATGTTGTTGGCTTTTATACTATCTTTTCTAGTATGGAGTGGCGAAGTACGATATTGGCACATACTTGTTCTTGCAGGAATAATGGGTTTTGTAAATACCGTAGATATGCCTACAAGACAATCTTTTATACCAGAAATTGTGGAAAAGGGAAGTATGGTAAATGCTATTGGATTAAATTCTTCAGTAGTAAATGTGGCAAGAATATTAGGTCCGGCAGTGGCGGGATATGTAATGGTACAATTTGGCTCTGCCTTGTGTTTTTTCTTTAACGGAATAAGCTTTATGGCTGTAATTCTAGGCATTGTTTTAATTAAACCAACTCACTTATATATGAGGAAGCAAATTGGAAATGTTTTTTTAGGTGTAAGTGAGGGTATAAAATATATTAGATCAAATAATATAATTCTAGCCGCAATGTTATCTATGTTTGCAGTAGGAACTTTTTCAATGAACTCAGATGTTATTATTCCTGCTTTTGCAAAGGTAGTGCTTCACCAAGAAGCATCAGGTTACAGCATTCTCTTATCTGTAATGGCAATAGGTTCTTTTGTAGGAGCTGTTACTGTTGCGACTAGAGCCAGAAAAGGTCCAAGTAAAAAGTTGCTTTATGGAAGTTCGATATTAGTATGCTTTTTTCAAATCGTTTTGCTATTTGCACATTCCTACGTAATATCGGTAGTACTGTTAGTAGTACTCGGCTTCTTTACAGTAGTTTTTATAACTTCGGTAAATTCAACAATTCAGTTAAATACAAGTAATGATTACAGGGGAAGAGTAATGAGTGTTTATACTTTGGCTTTTAATGGAACCACACCTATTGGCAATCTTTATGCAGGGGACATTACAGAAAAATTTGGACCTAATTTGGGTTTTTTTAGTTGCGGCTTTATAACCTTAGTTCTTGTAATGGTGGTAATTGGATTGTTCAAAGTTAGTGTGTTTTCTAATACTAAAAGTAAGTAGGGTTCAACAAAATATTTGCATTAATAGTAATCCGCTTATAGAAAATTTGAAAAAATTTGAATAATATGCTTGACTTAGAGTTAACTTTAAGTGGTAGAGTATAAATAGTTATATTTTTTTATAAACCTTATAAAAAAGAATAGGAGGACTTAAAGATGCCAAAAAGTCTTATTGCATTTTTTTCATATTCGGGAAACACAGAAGTTATTGCAAATACCATAAAAGAAAATGTTGGTGGTGAGCTTTTTAAAATAGAAACAATTGAATCTTATCCAACTAATTATAATGGAGTTGTGGATAAAGCTAGACAGGAACAAAATGCCCACTACAGGCCGGAACTAGCAGCAAAAGTCACTGATATGGATTCTTATGATATAATTTATATTGGTTATCCTAATTGGTGTAGTACAATACCAATGGCGGTCTTTACATTCTTGGAATCATATGATTTTTCTGGAAAAACGATTATACCATTCTGCACACATGGCGGAGGTGGCATGGGCAGAAGCGCATCAGATATCAAAAAACTTTGTCCGAATTCAAATGTCTTAGAAGGCGTAGCAATCAGCGGAAGTAGTGTTAATAAAGCAGGAAAAGATGTATCAGCATGGTTGAGTGAAATTGGTGTTATTTAAGAACGCTAAGTCAAACCTTAAAAGAACTTATCCAGACCCGTAGCACCTCTTATCCCCCCACTTTGATAGAAAAGCAGAGAACCAAAATTTTTAATTTTGTGTGAATCGCTTTCACAGAGTGCGATGGGGGTTAGCAATGATAGCGATGGGATAAATTTATTAAATCAATATTTTTTAAAACAGGAGTGATTAAATATGGAAAAATCAAAAGTTTATTTTACAGATTTTCGTACAAAACTTGGAGAGGGTCTGCCTACCAAGCTAAAAAGGCTGATTAAAGATGCGGGTATCGGACAAATCGACATGGATAATAAGTTTGTTGCTATCAAGATGCACTTTGGTGAACTTGGTAACTTAAGTTATCTTCGTCCAAATTATGCTAAAGCTGTAGCCGACATGGCGAAAGAGCTGGGCGGTAAACCTTTTCTGACAGACTGCAACACCCTATATCCTGGCAGCCGTAAGAATGCCCTTGAGCATCTAGAGTGTGCATGGGAAAATGGATTCACTCCACTTACAGTAGGATGCCCTGTTATTATTGGAGATGGATTAAAGGGGACCGATGATATCACGGTACCTGTAATAGGTGGCGAATATATAAAAGAGGCTAAAATCGGCCATGCAATCATGGATGCCGATGTGTTTATCAGCTTAACTCACTTCAAAGGTCATGAAATGACTGGTTTTGGTGGTGCCATTAAGAATATTGGAATGGGCTGCGGTTCCCGTGCTGGAAAAAAGGATCAGCATATTAATGGTAAACCTCATATCATAGAGGAGAAATGCCGAGGATGCCAAAGATGCCATCGTGAATGTGCTAATAATGGTCTGTTGTTTGACGATGTAAAAAAGAAAATGACTATCAACACAGAAGATTGTGTTGGTTGCGGTCGCTGCCTAGGTGCATGTAATTTTGATGCAATTCAGTTTGCAAACTGGTCAGCCAGTGAAGAACTGAACTGCCGTATGGCAGAATACACCAAGGCAGTAGTATATGGTCGTCCTTGCTTCCACATTTCTCTTGTGGTAGATGTTTCACCTAACTGTGACTGCCACAGCGAAAATGATGCTCCCATACTTCCTAATCTAGGTATGTTCGCTTCATTTGATCCTTTGGCATTGGATCAGGCATGTGTGGATGCCTGTATGAAGGCTGCCCCACTGGCTAATAGTCAGCTGTCCGATAACATATCAGAACCCCATTTTGTTGATCATCATGATCACTTTACTAATTCCACACCGGAATCAGAGTGGCGTACTTGTCTTGACCATGCAGAAAAAATAGGAATCGGTAATCGTGAATATGAACTGATCATTGTTAAATAAAATATGTACCTCCATTAGAAGATATGGATGAATATATTTTATAAAAATTAATTTGTTATTGACAAGGTAATCAAAAAATTATATTATTAATTATAACTTAAATAGTATGTTTTAGTAGTTGTCCATTTAAAAGTTAACGCTTAAAATTTAATATGAAATTTCTTATCAAGAGTAGTGGAGGGACTGGCCCTATGATGCTCGGCAACCTGAGTATGTTTATCAATATATTCAATGGTGCTAATTCCAGCAGATGAAATCTGAAAGATGAGAGACAAACGGAACACAACTTCCTATATAGTTTCTCTATATAGGAAGTTTTTTATTTGATTAACTAGATAAACTGGAGGTCAAGTCTTGTTTACTATAGAGTTTTGTGTAGTCTCTGTAGTATATGGACTTTGACCTCTTTATTTATTATATGAAATGCCTGGAAGAACTTATTCAGGTGCCCAGTAGTGCTTATCTCCCATTTTCAAGAAGATGGAAGTGTTGGTAATAGCAGCGTTTGGATAAATAATATTATATACCTGACCGGTAAACCGGAGGTTACATTATTAAAAAGATGTAACCTTTTTTTGTATAAATTATCAAAGGCATATATACAAATTGTCTTATAAATATTCATAGTCAAATTGTGCTAGGAGGTGTTCTAATGTTAGAAGAAGATTTGATACAATAATAGGTTGTTAAGTTGAACTGCTTAAAAAAGATAATCTGTGTCAGAAAAATTATTGAATAAATAAAAGTGAAAAATAGGGGGAAAGAAATGAAAAAAAATAAAAAGTTTAAATTATCTTACTATGTAATTATGTTAATTTTATCCACAGCATTTTTTGCGGCGTGCTCAAATACAACAACATCTAATCAAAAGTCTGATGCTGTAAATGAACAAAATGCTTCAAATAATAAGAATTCTGCTAGTTCTGGTGTTACTGATCCTATTGATGGGAAGTCTGTTCCTTCACTTAAAGGTAAGAAGATAGGAGTTGCCATAGAAGGAATAAGCAATAATTGGGAGAGGCAAGCTTATCAAGCTCAAATTGATCGAATAAAACAATTGGGGGGAACAGCCATTGAAGTTAATGGCGAGCGTAATACTCAAAAACATATTTCTGATATTGAGAATTTGATTACTCAAAAGCCTGATGCAATCATTAAGCAACTTGGAGATGCAAAAGTATATGCACCTGTACTTAAGAAGGTACGTGCTGCAAATATTCCGCTTTTTACTGTTGATCATCCTAGTGAAGATAGTATTACTAATGCTTCATCAGATAATTATTTTATTGGTGAAGCATTAGCACGTAAAATGTTTGAAGATATAGGTGGAGAAGGTAAAATTGCAGTTTTTAATGGATTTTATGGAGAGAGAACTTTAGCTATTCGTTATGATGAAATGAAATATGTGGCTAAGGATTATCCTAAAATTCAGTTTATCCAACCTGAGCTGCAGGATATTATTGATGGTACTATAGAAGATTCAAAAAAGAAGGTTCAAGATTTGTTAATAAAGTATCCTAATAAGGGAGATTTAAAAGCTATCTGGGCAGGGTGGGATATTCCTGCAATTGGCGCTTCTCAGGCTTTAGAGGCAGCTGGGAGAACTGATATTAAAGTTTATGCGGTTGATGGAGATCCTAGTGCACTGAAAGTACTTGCGGATAAAAATTCTCCTTTTGCTGCAGATATGGCCCAACAGCCTTATAAAATTGGTCAGGCTGCAGTGGATTCTGCTGCACGATATTTAAATGGTGAAACAGTACCAAGGTCAATTTACGTAGATCCATTACTTGTTACGAAGGATAATGTACAAGATGCAGAAAAGATTTTATTTAAAAAGTAAATAAGAATATCAAGACAGAGGGTAGGAATATTTTCTATTCTCTGAATAATAATTTGTGTGTAAAGGAGGGTGTATTAGTTTATGAATGAAAAATATATTTTAGAAATGATAAATATAGAAAAAGAATTTCCAGGTGTTAAGGCTCTTCAAAATGTTACTTTGCAAATACGTAATGCAGAAATACATGGTATTGTAGGAGAAAATGGAGCAGGAAAATCTACATTGATGAAAATACTGGCAGGAATTTATAATCAAGATAGTGGACAAATAAAATTTGATGGTGAAATACAGGAACACTTAACAACAAAAATGGTAGAAAAGTTGAAAATTCATTTCATTCATCAGGAAAGGTATATAGTCCCTTACCTTACTGTAGCAGAATCTTTATTTTTGGGCATTGAACCTACACATTCTATATTTAAGTTGGTAAATAGAAAATCCTTAAAGCAAGAAGCTGAAAGACTTTTAAAAGAAAAATTAGGAATTTTTATTCGGGGAAATAAATTAATGGGAGATTTAACTGTAGGAGAACAGCAATTAGTTCAAATTTGTCGTGCATTATTGCATAATCCTAAAGTAATTGTTTTTGATGAGCCCACTGCTGTACTTTCAAAGCGTGAAGCAGATGGGTTATTTGAAATTATAAGAGAATTGGGAGAGAAAATTTCAATTATTTATATATCTCACTATTTAGGAGAAATTTTAAATCTGTGTCATAGAATTACGGTATTACGTAATGGTAGAAAAGTTAAAACTATGGATTCTAATGGATTGAATATTAAGGACATTGTTGTAATGATGATTGGACGAAACATAGAAAAACAGTTTCCGCCTAAAAGAAGGTGGAAGAAAGAAATCTTGTTGAATGTGAAAGGATTAACTCATATTACACATTTTAAGGATGTTACTTTTCAAGTTCACGCTGGTGAAATAATTGGCATAACGGGTTTAATAGGTTCCGGACATATTGATGTAGGCAAAGCTATTTATAATAATAATGGGATAATTAGTGGTACCATAGAATTTCAGTGCCATCAATTATCCAATAACAAACCTGAGAAAGCGGTGGCTTCTGGAATGGCATATGTACCAGAGGATAGACGAAATCTAGGTGTAATTCAAAACATGTCTGTGAGAGAAAATATAATGCTTTCGTACTTAAAAAGAGTAAGCAGAAAAGGTGTAATTAATACTAGGGATGAACATAATAAAGTGGACGATATAATAAAAAAATTAAGGATTAGTACTCCAAATCAAGAAATATCAGCAGGACTGCTGAGTGGTGGAAACCAACAAAAGGTTGTAATTGGAAAGTGGCTAAACAGTGAATCTAAGTTGTATATACTAAATGAACTAACTTCAGGTGTAGATATAGGTGCTAAGGTTGAAATTTATTCTATCATAAATAATTTAGCCGGGAATGGTGCAGGAATAATTTTAATTTCACAGGACATACAAGAATTGGTTGGCTTATCTCATCGTATTTTTGTAATGTACCGCGGCAAAATTGTAAATGAGTTTCATGGGAACAATACTACAACAGATGAAGTATTTGTTTCTATGATGGGGGGGAATAAAAATGACTCAGTTAACATCAAACATTAAAATATCAAAACGTACTAATATTTTATTAAAATACAGTGGATATATAGTATTCCTTGTTTTAGCTATATTTTTCTCAATTATTTCACCATCTTTTTTAAAATTACAAAATTTAATCAATATCTTAAATCAATGTAGTGTCTTAGCAATTGCTGCAGCTGGAATGACTATTATATTAATTGGCGGAGGTACTCATGTTATTCAAGGAGGAATTGATTTATCATTAGGAAATAATCTTGCAATTATTAGTACTATTACAGCAGTGTTAATAAGTAAGAACTATTCTTTTTTCACTATACTGGTGATAATTGTATCATGCAGTTTATTTATTGGTTTGATAAATGCTGTTATGATTGTAAGGCTTAGGATAATACCCTTGCTTGCAACATTGTCAATGATGTATTTATTACAAGGGGTAGAACTTTTAATTTCTGGCAACAAACCAATAAATGTATCAAACCCTATGTTGAGTTTTCTTTCAAATGGTAATTTTTTATTTTTGCCAAGCTCTGTATGGGTATTTATATTGGTAGAAATAATATTATATCTACTTTTA
Source organism: Candidatus Clostridium eludens (assembly GCF_045310515.1). Classification (NCBI taxonomy): domain Bacteria; kingdom Bacillati; phylum Bacillota; class Clostridia; order Eubacteriales; family Clostridiaceae; genus Clostridium; species Candidatus Clostridium eludens. The sequence continues at coordinate 14,168 of NZ_JBJHZX010000011.1, forward strand.
AATCGGTCAGTCTTTGGAAATTGGATAAATGCTGTAGGTGGAAATCCTAAGGCAGCGATGGTATCAGGTATTAATGTGAATTTTATTTTATCAGTAACCTATATTATTGCCTCAATTGTGACTCTAATTGCTAGTTTATTAGCTACAGCTAGGTTATCCGGCAGTGTACCAGGTACGGGAGATGTTATGTTGTTTGATATATTACTTGCAGCTTATATGAGTGCTGTTTTTTCACGGACTTTTATACCTAATATTCCGGGAGCGATTCTTAGTTCATTATTTGTTGAAATGCTTACAAATGGGTTTACTTTAATAAATGTCCCCACATACTGGGTCTATGCTGTTAAAGGAGCATTAATATTATTAACTGTAGCAATTAGCAGCAAACAGCAAAGGAGGTTGGAGCAATATGTCTAAATCATCAATTAAAAATTTATCAAACTATAGTAATGGTGTAAGATTGAAAAATAGTTTAGTACGCTATAGTACCATTATAGCATTAGTGATATTGATTATGGGACTTTCTATTGTTACTCCCAAATTTCTTAATCCCGGTAACTTAGTAAATATTTTGAGTCAATCATCTATACTTGCACTGGTAGCAGTAGGATTATGTTTAGTTATTGCTACCGGAGGACTGGACCTTTCTGTAGCAGTAGCATTTGATGTGGGGGGGATGGTATCAGTATTGTTATTACAAGGAGGATTTGGATGGTTAACTGCTATTATTTTTGGACTGCTTGCAGGAGTTGTCATAGGAGTTTTTAATAGCTTTCTAGTATTAAAGATTAAAATTACAGTTTTTTTAGCTACATTAGGAACTCTTTTTATTGTACAGAGCATTGAAAGAATTATTACTGAAGGAGGAACACCGGTATATTTACCAGATATGGATGAAGTCTTCAAATTTTTGGGACGTGGAAGTGTATTTGTCATACAAAAAGGAAGTCAAATCGATTTTAAATTTTCCATAGTTATTGCTCTTCTTGTAGCTTTATTTATACACCTGCTGCTTAAGCGAACTGTGTTTGGCAGATATTTATACGCAATTGGATCTCAAAAAGAAGCAGCAGAACTTTCTGGTGTTCCAGTTGGCAGATATACTCTCTATGCTTTTATACTTTGCAGTGTAATATGTTCATTTGCAGGTATTATTGCTTCGTCCGCTTTGACATCATATGTCCCTCTCAGTGGTAATTACTATTTGATGGACGGCATAGGTGCTGTTTTTATCGGGAGTACTTTAAATGAAAAAGGTTTTGTTGATATACCAGGTACATTAATTGGAGTGTTGTTTTATGGAATTGTATCTAATGGACTTAGTCTGGTAGGGATCAATTTTTACTGGCAAAGTGTAGCTCATGGACTTCTCATGTTTTTTATATTAATATTGAATTCATATAGATTAATTTCTATTAAAAAGATATGTCTTAGTTAGATTATTGTATTTGTTTTACGTGATATTGCTATTATATAAGGAGGTTAAATTAATGGGAAAAATTGTTTTTGCAGGTGGTTGTTTCTGGGGGGTTGAAGCCTATTTTAATACAGTAAAGGGAGTGCTTTTTACTAAAGTTGGATATGCTAATGGTAATACGGAAAATCCAACATACGAACAAGTATGTAAACATACAACAGGCTTTGCAGAAGCTTGCTATATAGAATATGATGACAGCATTATAACACTAGAACAATTACTTGGTGACTATTGGAAAATAGTTGATCCTACAATAAAAGATAGGCAGGGTCACGATATAGGAAATCAGTATCGCACAGGTATTTATTATTTTAATGAAAAAGATGTTGAAATAATAAAAAAATCTAGAGAGAGTGAACAAGAGAAATATGAGAAAGTTATTGTAACTGAAATAGAACCTCTAAAAAATTTTTATGATGCAGAGGAATATCATCAAAAATATTTAGATAAAAATCCAAATGGGTACTGTCATATTCCAAAAGAATTATTAATAAAATGAGGCTATTCTTAGATTCAAGTGGGGGATAAGCACTGCTGCGCACCTGGATAAGTTCTTCTCCTAAAGGATAACGTATTCTAAGTGCTAAAGACACTAAGAATACTGTTAATAAGGTTCAGCTGGAGAGAGTCATCCTTATAAGCAAACTCCATCTGAACCTAAGAATCACTTGATTGAGAACATATATTGATACATTAGTTACCTGTATTTTCGGTGGTTCCACCTGTTGATGTATTTGTATTTCCAGTGGTTCCATTTGTTGATGTGTTCGTGTCTGTATTTTTAGTGGTTCCATCTGTGGATGTATTTTCATCTGCATTCTTAGTTGTTTCGTCTGTAGATGTATTTTTATCTGTATTATCAGTGGTTCCATCTGTGGATGTCTTTGTATCTGTATTTTGGGTGTTTCCGTCTGTAGATGTTTTTGTATCTGTATTTTTGGTAGTTCCATCTGTAGATGTATTTGTATTTTTGGTATTTTCATCTGTGGATGTCTTTGCATTCCCATTTTTAGTTGTTCTACCTGTAGATGTATTTTTACCTGATGAACCCGTTGCATCAGTGGATTGTTCTTGAACAGTGGTTTTTATATCGGGAGTTTGTGTATTAGTAGGTATTCTTTTAAAATAAGATTTTACTAAAACACCGGCAATCATAACTAAAATGATTGATACAATTGTTATTATTGCCTTTTTACTCTTACTAGGTCTCTTATTTCTATTGGGTACTTTTCTATTTCTTTTATTTATTGTTTTTTCAGTCCTTGATACTTTATCCATAACTATTGTAAAGTCATCTTTTTTATTAGGAACCATTGTCTTAGTTTTTTTCGTTCTGTTTAAGATTATTTCATTTATATTTTTAGGTATATTAAACAATAAGGCTAGTATCCCATTTTGTTCTACAGAGTCTATCTCCTTAAAATTTTCAGGTGATCTAATTGTAATAACAGGCTTATTATACACTCCATGTTGATTTTCTACATATAATGTAACTGAAAATTTATCACCCTTACCTAAAAAAGGTATATAGATATCCAAAATGCTATCTTTTATTGAAGAATCAAATTTTAAACCTTTTGTTATTTTGGCATCTGTAATCCTTAAGTTATTTTGTGGACTTTGTATATTTAGAGTTAGTTCATGAATTATTTTGTTTGATATATTGCTAACAGTAATAATGTATGCACGAATCTTTTTACTGTTTATTTCCATAGGTATAGCATTGCCTATGTTACATAGTATTCTGGGTGCTAAATTTTTATAATAATCTAACAATAAACCAGATATAAATGATATTATTATAGTTATAATTGCAGTTTTAATAATGCTTATCATATTAATTTTCGCTTCCTTATTTTTTACCATTATACAACTAAATTATAAAGTAGATAGATATTTGTGTCAAATTTAAAGATTGGTTACTATGAAATGTAATGATTGAATATCTCACTTATATTCAAGGAATGCTTCAAAGTATAAAGAAGTGTAATTATGAAAGTTATAGTTTAACTTAATAATAATTTTAAACTTGAAATTAACTTCTAGATTGGTTTCAGGTTTTATTTTGGTTTGTAAAATATAAAAAGCAAAGGGGCATAAAGATTTACCTTACACCAATATAAATAATTTAATATCTAGTTATAATCCCTTAAATCATATTAAATATGATTTTTAAAACCATAACTAAACAGTTCACCACCCATATTAATGATTCGTTCGACCATACAACATACCTACACAGCTATATACAACCCTCTAGCTGTATATAACCATCTCAGCACCCTGGATGATCTTCGCTGGACCCTATACAATAATTTGGGATCCCATTATAATCAACATAATTAACCATAATGAAACCTTTCATCAACATATAAGATCTACCTTAAACCGTATATACAAGATTTTTAACTCTTAATGTAAATCCTACAAAAATTTGTGATTAAACATATTTTTATTATCTACTCTACTAAAATTATTAAAAAAACATATACAGTTTAGGGCTAGCTTATATATGCTTTTTAGCATATATAAGCTTTGGCTCAATCCTCATGTCCTTTACATTATTTAATATGCCCTAGCATAAAAAAATAATTCAAAAATTTTTATGTAATTTAATCCAAATATTTAAAACTTACTATTTAGCAGGAATTTTTTCTTTTTTAGAGAATTTTAATGTTATATAATTGCAAGTACAATGGCGTTGGTAATCTAGTTTAAAAGGGGTGCTTAATTTGAAATTTGATTGTGAACTTGTTGGTAAAGTGGGTTCAATGGCGTTAATCAGAAAAGGTGAATATGATATAGACTATAATGTTTTTAGCAGATTGGGAAAAGAACTCTTTCCTGGCTGCGTATGGATAAGCTCTGGAGCTGGCGAGATTGGCCGTATAGATTATATGAAACGAAATAATGGTGAAGAAATTGAAAATAATTATGATGAAGATATTAAATCATATTATGCTTCTCAAGGACAGGCTGTACTTATGGAGAATTATAGACGATTTATTAATCAAGATTATTCTGTAAGACAAATTTTAGTTGAACACTATCACTTTAATGATCCAGAAAAAAGACAGTTTATCAGAAAACTATTACTTCAATCGGTAAAGCAAAATGCAATACCAATTATAAATTATAACGATTCTGTAAGCAGTGAGGAAATACGAAAATTAGAACTTTATAATTTAAAACTAAATCACAATAAGGTAGTTGAATGTATTGATAACGATGAAACTGCTTCTCAGGTATCCCTATTAGTGAAGTCAAAATATTTAGTGATATTAACATCAGAGGTAGGATTACTAAAAAATGCAAAAGATCCTTCAACATTAATAAGTGGAGTAGAAGGTAAAAATACCTATGAATTAATAGAACATATAAGGGAAGTACAAGATTATTGTAGTGGTGCAAGTAGAAAAGGTGCAAATGGTATGAGAGCCAAGCTGGAATATTTAATTGAGCCTGTAAAGCAAGGTACTACAGTTATAATAGGCCATTCAAAATATAGGCTTTCAGATTTGATAAATGGGAATGTAGAAAGAACTATTTTTCGTGTGAGATAATTACAATGTTATTTTATCCACAAGTTATAAACAATTTATCCACATTATCCACAATTCATTATTTTTATATCTCTTATCTATTTTTCTATTTTATATAAAAGAGTATATCTGAAAATTAAGTATTAACGTAAAAAATGTATACGTTAAGCAGATATACTCATAGCAAGTAATTAGTTGGGGTTAAATTGCCCTATATATACTTATATGCCTCAACTTTATATTTATACGTTTTTTAATATCTTAACTTTTATTCACAATATATTATTTTATTTATAATATATATATTGTAAGTAGATTCACGGAGGTATTTTATGGATACTAGTTCTTCTAGTGACAACATCAATAAAGAAAATGCTGAAAATTTATATGAATTTGAACAGCCTATATATTGTCCATATTATCGACCAATAAATTATGAATACGTAGATGCCATAGATACAGATTCAGATGATGAGTATTTTGACGATAATGATTTTGATGATTTTGATCTTGGATATAGGCACGGAAGTGGTAGAAGGCGCAGACGCAGAAGACACAGACGTAGGAGGCATAGACCTTTATCTTGCCATCATAAATCTTCTCGTTACAGACCTTGCCCATTCTACTCAAGACCATTTGAACTATATTATGGATGTTGTGATGACTGGTATTAAAAACTTATCCAGGCGCATAGTACTGCTTATCTCCCGCTTTGAAGAAGGTGGGAGTATTAGCTAATTACTGCGTTGGGATAAGGGTATTTTACTAAATCGATTGCTGTTAGTATAATTCATAATTACTTAAATGTACAGTTTCCTCGTATTAAGGCAAAAAGGTGTTGACAAAGAAATGTATACAGTTTAGAATTAAATTCATCAAAGAAAAAATGATGATGGAGACAAGTAAAAAAAATATTTCACCAACAGTGAGCTTGGGGATAGTGTGAACCCAGTGGCAGAGTTTTTTTGAATAACACTCCGGAGATGCAAACTGAAATATTTGTAGACTGTACTTTAAACAAAATGTTTGATACAGGTTCAGTAGATAAAGTAGGGGAGTCGTATTCCATGCGTTATTTGGATACCAGTAGTAGCTGGAAAGAGACCAAATATGGTAAATTAGGTGGCACCACGGATAAGCGTCAATTCGTCCTATTATTAAGACGAATTGACGCTATTTTTATATCTAAGGAGGAATATAATATGTGTACAATTATGTGTTATACGGGAACAGACATAAAACATGAAAAATTTGTAGGGGCATTGCAGAGAACTGAATCCAGGGGACCAGATATGATGGGGATTCTCACTTTACCATCTGGTATTTTGGGGTTCCAAAGACTCTCTATTATGGATTTAAGTTTTAGCGGAATGCAGCCATTTACAAGGAAAATGGATGCCTCCATATGTAACGGTGAAATTTACGGCTTTCGTGAAATTAAAAAGGAACTAATAGAAAAGGGACATAAGTTTATTTCAGATAGTGATTGTGAAATATTACTTCCTATGTATTATGAATATGGACTAGATATGTTTTCAAAATTAGATGCAGAATATGCAGCGATTATCTACGATGGAGAAAAGGACAGTTACATTGCAGCACGGGATCCCATTGGAATTCGTCCTTTATTCTATGGCTATTCTGGAACAGGTAAAATCATATTTGCAAGTGAGGCAAAAAATTTAATTGGTCTTACAGATAAGATTATAGCGTTTCCACCAGGACATTATTATGCTGACGGTAAATTCACATGTTATTGTGATATTGCAGCAACAGAGGGTGATTATTGCAAGGACGACTTGAAAGTTATTTGTAGTGAAATTCATGATAAATTGGTAACTGGTATAGAAAAACGTATGGATGCTGATGCTCCTGTAGGTTTCTTGTTAAGTGGTGGTTTAGACAGCTCATTAGTATGTGCAGTCGCTCAAAAAATGTATCCTGAAAAACCAATTAGAACATTTTCTATAGGTATGACTGAAGATGCAATTGACTTAAAATACGCACAGGAAGTTGCAGATTACATTCACAGTGATCATACCGTTGTGTACATGATAAAAGAAGAAGTGCTTGCATCACTTGATGAGGTTGTTAAAATTCTTGGAACATATGATATTACTACAATAAGAGCAAGTATTGGAATGTATTTGATTTGCAAGAAAATACATGAGATTTCTGATATCAGAGTGCTTCTGACTGGTGAAATTTCTGATGAATTATTTGGCTATAAATATACTGATTTTGCCCCAAGTGCAGAAGAATTTCAAAAGGAATCACAAAAGAGAATACGGGAGCTTTATATGTACGATGTACTTCGTGCAGACCGCTGCATCAGTTCAAATTCTTTAGAAGCAAGGGTACCATTTGGAGATTTAGATTTTGTAAAGTATGTTATGGCCATCGACCCTGAAAAGAAACTAAACAAATACAATATGGGTAAATACCTTTTGAGACATTCATTTGAAGGTGATTATCTGCCACGTAATATTTTATATCGTGAAAAAGCAGCATTTAGTGATGCTGTAGGGCATTCTATGGTAGACTATTTAAAGGAATATGCAGAAACATACTATGGTGATGAAGAATTTGAAAAATCATGTGAAAAGTATAAATATCACTCTAAACCATTCACAAAAGAATCATTATTATACAGAGAAATTTTTGAAAAATACTATCCAGGACAAGCGGAAATGATAGTAGGATTCTGGATGCCAAACAAAGCATGGGAGGGCTGTGACGTAGATGATCCTAGTGCCAGAATATTATCCAATTATGGTGCCAGCGGTAAATAATTAAGAAAATCTAAGTTTATTGATACAGCGTTAGTTCAGCAGGAACCAGCAAAATCTTTAATACTACATAGTGATTTAGGATGTTAGTATTATTGTAAACTCTGCTTTTAAGGAATACATAAATTTTAGCAAGATAATTATTCATTCCTTCAATTCTAAAAGAGTGTCTATATGATAATGATTGTATTAAATAATTTCATGTCCTATAAAAAATAAAGGACTTCATCTTGAATACTTCGCAACCCTCTATCATTTTCATAGAGGGTTTTATATTTAGAGCCTACCCTTAACCTATTTTTGCCATATATTAGATTTCTACCATCACTACTCTTTCTTACCAAGATGATAAAAAATTTTACGATAGAGCGTCCAGTACAGTTATTCAGGAAATTATAAATAGCAAGTCTACAAGCGTTGATTCAGTGTCAGGGGCTACTTTCAGCAGAATGGTATTATGGAAGCTGTAGAGAATGCACTGAGTAATGCTAAGCAATAAAAAGCATATTCAGGTTTGAGATGATATTCTTAACCAATTAAAAGGACTTTGCATATATGTAAATTAGACCTGTAACTATTCATTTAAATATAGCTGAAAATTTAAATTGGCAAAAAACAATAAAACAGATAAAAAGAAAGTTGTTAGAACAATAGATGAACTCAACTGGTATATAGGCGTATGATTGAATATACAGGAGGAATATAAAAATGGGAAAAAAATTAATTTACAAATACAATTTAAAACCAGGAAAGCTAATGAAAAGCGATTTATTGTTTCATAAAGAAGTAAAAAAGACACAACCAGTACCTGCAAGTGCAGATTTGAGATCAGGATATGGTCCAATAAAAGATCAGGGTGAGTTAGGAGCTTGCACAAGTTTTAGTGCTTGTAGTGTATTAGAATATCTATTAAATAAAGATGTCTCTTTGTCAGAACTTTATTTTTATTATCAAGAGCGTAAAGAAGATGGAGATGTTAATGAGGATGCAGGGAGTACAATCTCTAGATCTGCTATAGTTGCAACTACTATAGGTACTTGTACGGAAACTTTGGATCCTTATGCTATAAGTAACTTTACCAATATTCCTACTCCAATTATGGATGCAGATGCTCCAAAGCACAAAGCAGTTAAAAGATATGCAGTTATAACTATAGATGATATTTTATATTCAGTAGGTGTATTAAAAAGACCTGTATTAATAGGTATAGATGTATATGAAAGCTTTGAGAATATAAGTTCTGATGGATATGTACCAATACCTCAACCTGAAGAGCAACTTTTAGGTGGTCATGCTCTTAATATTTGTGGCTACTTCTATAAGAATAATAATGTGTTTGAAAAAGTAGAAAATGAATTTGAAAGGATATTTTCTAAGACTAAATACAATGGCTTATATTTTATAGTTAGAAATAGCTGGGGAAATACTTTTGGTGATAAAGGATATATTTATATGCCAGCACAATACTTGCTTAAATATTCATCTGACTGGTGGCATATTGATTTAAAATAAAATATAGAAGTTTTTGAAATAAAAGCCCTGGTTAATTCCAGAGCTTTTATTGAATTATGGTAAAATATAATTAAGTGAGATATTAAAGGATTAATATGGAGATTGATACAAACATTAATATTATAACCAATTCAGAGTATTTTTATATATTCTTTGTAAATATCCACTCAATTACTTGGAGTATTTTTTATGCAAATGCACAAACTTTAGGTGTAGCAGTAAGGGTTACAAAAAATAAGTATATTTATGAAATGGAAAGTATGTTTAAAATGGTAATGAGTTCAATTATAATAATTTTAGGAATAGTATTTGATTTATGAGATAATTTACTGGGAGGAGTATTATGAAAATTTATGATATTTTATTTGGTCCAAGACCAAAATCTATTTCAGCAATAATAGAAGAGGGAAATTTGGATGAACTTAAAATTTTTATAAAAAATGGAGGTGATGTTAATGTAAAATGTGATGATAAGAGCCTGCTTCATTTTGTCATAGATAATTGTGAAAACAATTATTTTGAAGTAATAGAACTTTTAATCAATAATGGTGCAGACATCAACAGCCATGAAAGTTATTTAAAAGAAACACCTTTGCATAGAATATGTGCAAGAATAAAACCTAAAATTGATGTTGTGCAATTATTATTAGACAGAGGAGCTAAAGTAAATGCTGAAAATATATCAGGTAAAACCCCTATATTTTACTGCAGCTTTAGTTATTCAGTAGAACTTTTAAACCTTCTTGTTGTTAAATATGGAGCAGATATCAAACACACTGACAAATATAACAATACTCTTTTACATGATGATTATTTAAATAATAATACTGAAACTTTTGAAGATTTTTTAAAAGTTCTTATCTCACTTGGTTTTAATATAAACTCAAAAAATAATGCAGGACATACTCCACTGTATATGTGTAAAAATAAATATATTGAAGGTATATTTATAAAATACGGTGGAAAGATAAGTTTTTGATAAGCTAACTTGGGTTATACCACAACTGCAATTTTATATTTAAAAGAAGTTCTGAAACAATAAATAAATCCTTATTTTAAAAATTATAGACTCTGATTTATTTTCGTTAATAAATATATTAAAATATCTTTTTCTTTTGAAGTTAAATTTTTAGTAATACTTTGTTCGGTATCCTCAAATACTGTATTAAAATCTTGTATCAAATCTGCACCTTTTGGCAATACATAAATATTTTTCTGCCTTTGATTGTTATTTGGAGTTCTTCGTTCAATATATCCTTTTCTCTCCAATCCTTGAAGCATACTAGTAATACTTGCTCCTTTACGCTGAAAAACATCTGCAAGATCCTTCTGAATTATTCCATCGTCTTGATGTTCGTAGATGTAACCAATCATACGGCCTTGTTGAGAATTTAGCCCTAATTTATTTATTTTTTGGTCAGATTTTAATTTTATTTTTACAGCAATAGTTCTTATCAAGTTAGAATAGGTAGTTTTCAAGAAAAAATTAGATTTGTTCATTATGAAACCTCCTGCAATTTATAAATTAGAGCTCTAATTATACTATAGTATAATAATTAGAATTCTAATTGTCAATGATTATTTTTTAATACATAGTAAATATTTTTCATCACATAAATAAATTGTAAGAATTGATATTGCTCTAATAGTAGTAGTAAAATAATAGATAATAGGAGGAAAAAAATAATGATTGATATAGTACACAAAATTAATAACTCCGTCTCCCATTTAGCCCCATAAACTTTCTATAATATTCATTTGGAGACTATAAGTAACAATAAATACTAAATTTGTACAAATATTTGGTCAACGATTATAGAAATTCTTGTTTGCATATAGTATCATAAAAATAGAATGTTAAAAATCTAACAAGCGTTATAGTAAAATATAATATAATTGGGGGCAATTTTATGGATGATTTTGAAAGATTTGAAGAAAAAGTATTAAATATAAATTTAAGCCATGCTGTAGAATATGAGAATGCAGACAAGAAAATAGGATTTCAGAACTTTGTACTAGATGGTATTAACAGAATATTTCGTGAAGTGTTGGAGTGTGATACTGAAGAAGCGTTAGGATGCTTATGTCTTAACATTTTGGAAGAGTTAACCCAAAGCAAATTTGGTTTTATTGGAGAATTAAGTCCGGAAGGGAAATTGTATGATATTGCTATGAGTAATTTAGGGCGCGATGTATGGAAAATACCAAATTCAACAGAAATAGAACTTAGAGAAACGTCAACAGGTTTTAATGTACATGACATATATGAACGAATACTTTTTGATGGTAAGCCATCTATTACTAATGATTCTATAATATTATCAAAGGAATATCCTCCTTTGAATGCATTTGTTGGAGTACCATTAAAGGATGGTGTTAAAACTATTGGCATGATTGGTTTAGGCAATCGGGAGGGTGGATATACAATTAAAGAATTAGAGACCATAGAGATGATTTTACCGGCAATTGTACAAGCTTTTAAATATAAAAAGTCTCAGGAAGCATTAAAACGGAATGAGCAGCATTATAGAGAGTTATTTAACAATACATCTGAAGGTATATTCCTGCTGGAAGTAACTGAAGAAGACCAGTTCAAACTTGTAGAAATTAACTTAGTTGAAAAAGAGTTTGTTAAATTAACAAATCATAAAGTAGAAGGAAGAAATATAGATGAAGTTTATTCTAGAGAATTTGTGGAAGTATTAATAGATAAACTTAAAATGTGTATAGAAGCAAGGAATTTGATAGAATTTAAGGAGTGCCAAAAACATAAGTCTGAAGTAGTTTATTTTTCTATTAAGTTAATACCCGTAGAGGATACTACAGGTAGAATATATAGAATTTTGGGCATAAGAAATAACATTACTGAACAAGTTGAAAAAGACAAAATAATAAAGATGCACAGACATCAGTTGGAGGTCATAATTGAAAATATGCCTGATGCCTTTCTTGTTTATAATAAAGAAGGCCATATTACACTATTAAATGCTGAGGCACGTAAACTATATCCTGAATTAAATGCTAAAAAGACAATAGAAGAAGCCCAGAGCTGTTTCAAATATTTTGACTTAGATAATAAAATCATACCTCCAGAGAGCTTTCTAACAAGACGAGCCTTCAGAGGTGAAGAAGTAAGAGACGAAAGAATAGTTGTAAAGCGACCCCATAAGATTCAAATTACAGAAGTCAACACTACCCCTATTTTTGATGAAGAACACAATTTGGTTTCTGTAGTGGTGTCTCATCGTGATATTTCAGATGTTATAAAGAGTCAGGAAGAAATTAAGGTTCAACAAGAAAAACTATTGAATGCAGAGAGAGCTAAGAATGAAGCTCTTGAAGAATCAATAAAGTTAAAAGACGAATTTTTCTATCTTATCACTCATGAGTTCAAAACGCCTATATCAGTTATAAATTTAGCCTTACAAGCAATTAATTTGATGTATAAAGAAGAAATAACTGAAAAGGCAGGTAAATATTTAAATACTATTAAGCAAAACATTAATAGGCAGCTTCGTTTGGTTAATAATTTACTTGATATTGCTCGCATTAATTCAGGCCATTTAAAGATGAATAAAAATTTTTTTGACATTGCGAATGCTGTTGAAACAATTGTAAATTCAGTGGAGGTATATGCAGAGCAAAAAAATGTGACATTGAAATTGAATACTAATTTATCAGCCAATACTATTTATTCTGATGAAGAGAAGCTGGAGCGTATACTACTTAATTTATTGTCTAATGCTTTAAAGTTTACTCCAGGTGGAAAATCAATTACCATAAGCCTCTCTACAAAGAAATATAAAAATGCAGATATGATTTCTGTAAGTGTACAAGATGAGGGCTTGGGAATACCGCGGGATAAACAAAAAACTATTTTTCAACGTTTTGGACAGGTAGATAGTAGCTTGTCACGCCAAGCTGAAGGTACTGGGTTAGGATTACATCTCGTTAACCTTCTTGTTAACCTTCTTGGTGGTGAAATATTATTAGACAGTGTGGTAGATAAAGGCAGCACTTTTACAGTACTGCTTCCTGCAAGTGAGTCTGAGATTTATTATGAAGAGTCGGCATGCAGTAAAATCAATAACAATTTTCTTAGTGATGATGATCGAATTATTCAATCTGCCGCAATTGAATTTTCAGATATGCATTTTCAGTAAAGTAAAAGACTGTAGTGAATTTCTCAAGTAATGTTAAAGGTTTATTATTCCATAATAACAAAATTTAGGAGGTATATTAAATGTCATCAAATTTATTAATTCACTTTGCATTTATAGGAGGCATAATCGTAGGTATATTAGTTTTGATAGTAATTATAGTAAAAGTGGTAGGTATTATAATTATACATAGCGATGAAGTAGGCATAGAGGAAAAATGGTGGTCTCTTAAGGGGACACTAGACAAGCAGATTATTGCTCTTAATGGAGAGTCTGGGTTTCAGCCGGATTTACTCAGGGCTGGTATTTATTTAAGATCCCCCATAATGTATCACATACACAGAGCACCACTTATAACAATACCACAAGGTAAGATTGCCTATGTATTTGCAAGGGATGGTAAATCGCTAGATACAACACAAACATTAGGAAAAGTTATTAAAGAATCAGATAACTTTCAAGATGTTAGAGCATTCTTGGCAAATGGGGGACAGAAAGGGCCTCAAAGGGCAATACTTAGAGAAGGTACTTATGCTATAAATTTAGCTCAATTTATTGTAATTACTGAGGAGCAGGTCTATTCATTAGTAGCAGATACTGAGTATGAACAAATGAAAATTAAGATACAAGCATTAAATGGTTTTACACCTGTAATAATTAACGGCAAGAGTGATTTGATAGGAATAGTAACAGTTAATGAAGGACCTTCTTTACCTAATGGAGAAATCATAGCACCGGTTGTAGCTCAGAATACTTCAGATGAAAATTATCATAATAATTTTCAAGATATAGAAAAATTTTTAGCGGCAGGTGGTCTTAAGGGGAGACAGTACCAAACTTTATCAGATGGTACTTACTTCATAAATAGGTTGTTTGCCACTGTAGAGTTATTACCTAAAACAGTTATTGATGTTACAGAAGTAGGAGTAGTTACTTCTTACTATGGCTCTAAGGGAGAGGATGTTACTGGTTCTAAATATACACACGGTGAGTTAGTATCTCAAGGTTCTAAGGGTATATGGGAAGTTGCACTACAGCCTGGTAAGTATGCTTTTAACACCTATGCAGGCAGGATTATAAAAGTACCAACAATAAATATAATATTAAAGTGGATGCAAAACCAGTCTGGTAATCACAAGCTTGATGAGAATTTAAAAGAAATCAGTTTGATTACTAAGGATGCCTTTGAACCTGTTCTCCCATTAACAGTAGTAATGCACATTGACTATAAAAATGCTTCTAGAGTAATTCAGCGCTTTGGAGATATTAAAATACTTATAGAACAGTCACTTGACCCTATGATTGCAGGATACTTTAAAAATATAGGACAGCAAATGACCTTAATCGAACTTATTCAGAACAGAAATGAGATACAGAGTAGGGCTTCCGAAGAAATGAAAGAGAGATTTTCAAGATATGATTTAGAGCTTGAAGAGGTTCTAATAGGAACTCCAGCAGCTTCTCCTAATGATTCTAGAATAAATACTATTCTACAACAATTAAGAGACAGGCAAGTTGCAAAGGAACAAATCGCAACTTATGATGCACAACAGAAATCAGCAGACAAGATGAAAGAACTTGAAGAAGCTAAGGCCAAAGCTAATGCACAGGCAGCACTTACCCAATCGGATATAGATATTACCATAGCTGATAATAAGGGTAAAGCGGCATTAAAATCAGCAGAGCAAGAAGCGGCTAAGATTAAAGCTTTATCGGAGGCAGATAAGTACAAGAGTAATCAAAAAGCGGAAGCAGATAGATATGCAAGAGAGCAAGATGCAGAAGCTACAGCTAAAACAGTTGAATTGACAGCTAAGGCTAATGCAGAGAAGGTAAAGGTAACAGCAGACGCTGATTCATATGAATTAGAAACAATAGGTAATGCTAAGGCTCTCAATATTAAAGCCGTAGCTTCAGCAGAAGCAGACAAAGAAACTAAGGTTGGTACAGCAAAAGGTATAGCAGCTAAGGCATTAGTTGATGCATATGGGGGACCTGAATTACAGGTAGTGCAGTCAGTATTAACACAATTTGCAGAAGCTTTAAAAGTGTCTAAGTCACCTTTAGTGCCTAATACTATAATAACTGCTGCTGGAGATGGCAAAACTCCCAATGCCATGGAAGGTATTTTAAGCTTGGTATTAGCAAATATAGCTAATGGCAAAGGGTTATTAGTACCAAAAGATATAGAAAGTTCAAAAATTACAGAAAAACAAGATGAAGCAGATAAAACAGATAATCAATAAGATTTAGAGAGAAAACCATATGTAAATTCAAAATATACTTGGCTTGAGGCAGAAAGACCATAATTACAAAAAATTCTTATTTTATTATGACAAAGTAAAAAACTGTACTGTGCCTCAGGACGGTTATATGTATTGTGGGTTTAAGTGGTGGTGCGGGAGGTGGTATTTGGCATTTATAACCCACTACTTTTACTCAATATCTGCTATGTAATATTTATATTTTGACATTCTAAAAATGAATAATAGATCTAGAAATTATAATTATCTTCCAATAAATTATTAAGTTCATTGTTATTAAGCACGCTTAATTCTTCTTCAGTTTCTTTGCTATCCGTATCTAAATCAATAATAACACTTCTTTTTTTATTTCTTGATAATTTTCTTTTATTTTTATCCTCTAATGCCATTTTTATTAAATTTATTGATTCTGTGGGAGTTTCACATCCTCCAAGGACTACTATATTATTTTTCTTATTATATGTTATATATGTACTTCTATAAACTTCAAATAATTTAGTTACTTCATATGGATCATACCCATCAATTTTTAAATTAATTGCCAAATAATCGCAATCATATACATCTTGTTGAACAAACACACTATTTTTTATTGATAAATCAATAGCAGTCTTAACATCTTTTAACCCATCATATAGCTTTAAAATAAGTCCTGATCCATCTGCTGTATTTATTCTGAATGAATCTTTATTATCGATGCTACCATCAGCATGGATACCTACTATGTTATATGCTAGATCTAAACTTTCAATCACTTCATTATTAATTTCTTTATACGTATTTCTTTTATTATTATCTACAAATTTAACGTCATTTATTAAATCCATTATGCTATTTATATCATTCCAACATTCTATTGTATTTTTAAATGCTAACTCATCTTCCTTTAAACTAGGTAAAATAGCTACTACATTTACTTTAGAATTTGGTAATACTTTTTTTACTATTTGTACAAAGGTTTTTATTGCCCCAGAACCCGTTCCTCCAGCCATAGTTGTAAGTACTACGACTACTTCTGTTAAAGGATATTTGCTTAATAATGTTCCTATAGCGTTAGCATTATCTTTTATCATTTCTTTAGACTTAGTTCTATCTCTTCCTGAACCATCTGTTCCTGGATACACATATACATTTTTCGCCATATCTGCATTTTTTAATGGTTTAATATCAAATAAACTGCTATTTATAAATAACCCGTTGTATCTTGAATTTCTACTTAATAATCCATCTACAATATTTCCCGCACCTTGACCTAATGAGACTAATAACATTTTGCCTTTTTCCATAATTACCCTCCCTTAGTGTATTTTATATATCTATTATCGAAAAAAGTCAGAATAACCTTATATTTTTTAAACTAATAATATTTTTTACTTAAGCTTACCTTCTATTTGTTCGAAAAAAGGAGAAGGGGGATTAATTATTATGGATAATAAAGATAAATATATAGATACACAAAAAGTTGATCATAAAATTCAAAATAAAAAAAGAGGCGAAATATTGTACTACTCTATTAATCAGGTTGCTGATTTGTTGAATGAAAATATTAGTAATATAAAATACTATACAAATATATTTGACGATCTTCTAAAAATTGAAATAATAGATAAAGAATTGCGTTATACTAATAATGATATTGATAACTTAGAATTTTTAATAAAATTAAAAAATAGAGGAATGTCTCTTAAAGAAATTCAAGATTATTATAGTAAATTACCTTTAAATGATAATGAAGTCCAGCATCTAGAAAGTAATTTATTATCTGTTGAAGAACTTATTGATTCAATTAAAGAAGAACAACAAATTCAATTTAACAATTTTAAAATTCAATTAAATAATGATATACAAAATGCCAATTTATTATATATTGAAAATATTACCTCAACAATTATTGAGGCTCAAAATAAAAGCCTTAATAAATTCAAACAGGATTTATTTGAGGAAATTAAACAATATCTAAATTCTAAGTTTGATGAAATTAATGAAATTAACCTTGATTTACATAACCAATTTATTTCTAACATTACAGAATTTATATCTGAAAAAATTGACAGTAAAAATGACGAATTAAAACTTAACTTGCAAAGTGATTTTAATGTATTTTCCCAATCATCTTTAACTAATAATGAACGTTTAATAAAGGAAGTTAAGGGTTTTAAAAAAGTTATAGAGAATGCTTATTATATCCAATACCAAGTAGAAATGGATAATGCTAATTCAGGATTTTTGAATAAATTACTTCAAATATTTAAATCTAAATAAAATTTAAAGAGATTAGTTTTATACTCTTGTTTTAAACTATAAAAAGGGAAAATCTTGGATATTTCTTAGGAGTTATTATGGGTATTAGCGATGAGGCTAGAATATTTAATAGTATTTGAATATAGAACAGGATGAAATTGTAAATTATCTCGTGGAGTAAGTAATAACCTGAAATAGAAAATTGATACAACAAATTATATAATACCAGTAACACTCGTATTCTTAGGCAAATCTAAAAGGTGAGTTAATGGTTGATAACCGCAATGCAAGTCTCTAATATCCCACACCAACAGCTTCATAGACTTAAAGATGGTGTATAAAGTCCTGCCCAGCTTTTAAGAATGGTTCTACTATCAGCAACGGTTCCTATCTCTGAGGCTTTTTTAATTTTTTCTTCTGCCCAATCTATGACAGCACTTGTGATGTTTTTGAGTGTGCGTTATCTACGACATGATAGGTGACACCTTGTGAATTGCCACCAGTCTGTGCATACCTGGCAACATAAGGAGATAAGTAAAATTTTTAACAATAAAAAATCCCCGGTTTTATTATAATATGACCGGGGATTTTTATCTGTCTACATTGAATCACATGTATCAGGTTATGGTACTTATAAGTTATTTTGGTCTTAAATTTCTTTCATTGCAGAATCAAATGCATTTTGAATAGCTGTTTCCTGGTCTTGAGTAATTGTTCCAGCAGATACCAAACTATCTAAAGCATTTGCAAATGGGTTGTTTGTTCTGTCCGTTTGTGACTGAGATGACTTCACCGCAGAATCAAATGCACTTTTAATAGCTGTCTCTTGATCCTGTGTGATTGTTCCAGCAGATACTAAACTATCTAGAACGGATGTGCCAGGGTCTCCAGTTGAGTTCTGTGGCTGGGTGGAGTTCATAGCAGATTTAAATGCATTTTGAATAGCTGTTTCCTGGTCTTGAGTAATTGTTCCAGCAGATACCAAACTATCTAAAGCATTTGCAAATGGATTATTTGTTTTATCAGTTTGTGCCTGAGGTGACTTCATAGCAGAATCAAATGCACTTTTAATAGCTGTCTCTTGATCCTGTGTGATTGTTCCAGCAGATACTAAACTATCTAAAACGGATGTGCCAGGGTCTTCAGTTGAGTTCTGTGGCTGGGTGGAGTTCATAGCAGATTTAAATGCATTTTGAATAGCTGTCTCTTGGTCTTGAGTAATTGTTCCTGAAGATACTAGACTATCTAATGGATTTGTAGGTCTTCTATTGTATACTGCTGATGGTTGGGTTGACTGGTTTCTAGATTGAAAAATACTAGTTATAGTATTTGCTTGATCCTGAGTAATTGTTCCTGCTGACACCAAACTATCTAAGGAACTACTGATGCTGTTGGCAATATTTGTTTCTCTCGGCATTAAGTTATTTGCTGTTTGCATCCCACATTGACTTAATTCTATTGAATCTTGTCCATATTTTTTATAATCATTTATTTCTGTATAGTTGTCACCATCTGTATTTTCAGTATTGTTTTGAGTATATAAACTATATAAATTACTTGTGCTTCTAGTATCATATATTGTGTTCATTGGTATTCCTCCTCTATATTAATTTCTTGTTAATCTAACTATAACTAGAAATTGTTGTATAAATGTCAAATGATTATGTGAAAATTATGTGATTTATGTGATGGTAACTATATTTTATATAATCTTTTTGTTGTGTTAGACTATACTTTTAAATAAGATACAGTTATATCTATTTATAATTAAATAGATAAATTATATTCTCTATTTCTTTTGTGTTAAAGTATTAAATGCAGTTTTTTATTTACTTATGATATATAATGTGGTAACATAAATTATATACAAAATATAATTTATTAAAATATGCAAAAAGGGGAATATAATATGACAACTATTCTTGATAATACTGATAAAGCAATCTTAAGAGAATTACAGGAAGACGGTTCAATCTCAAATTTAGATTTATCAAAAAAAATTGGACTTTCACCATCAGCGTGCTTGGCAAGAACAAAAAATTTAGTAGAAACTGGTACTATCAAAAAATTCGCTACTATTATAGACGAGAAAAAATTGGGAATGGAAGTGCTTGCATTTGTTCTGGTCAATATAACACCTCTTAATAGGCAAACAATACATTTATTTTTAGAGGATGTAAATAGATTTCCGCAGATTCAAGAGTGTTACACACTTACAGGAGGCCACGATTATCTGCTTAAAATTATAGCAAAAGATATGGAGAGTTATAGAGATTTTATAATTGATTCATTAATGCAGAATACCACAATCAGCAGTGTTGAAACAAGCATGGTCATGGGGATAGAAAAAAGGACTGTCAATGTACCCATTGATGAGGTTTAGTGAGGTGAAAAATTTGAAAGAAAAAGCTAGTGCGTTAAAGGCTGCCTTTCCCCATACTATCCCTGTATTAACTGGGTTTATTTTCTTAGGCATTGCCTATGGTATCTTGATGAACAGTAAGGGTTATGGTATTGGTTGGGCGGTTTTGATAAGTTTTATGGCATTTGCAGGCTCAGCACAATATGTAGCAATTACCTTTCTTACATCAATTTTTAATCCTATTTATGCATTGCTAATGACATTAATGGTAAATGCTCGTCATTTATTTTATGGAATATCAATGCTGGATAAATATAAAGATACTGGTAAATTAAAACCATATCTTATTTTTGGTTTGTGTGATGAAACATTTTCTATTATCTGCTCGGCCGAGCCACCAGAGGGTATAAATCGAAACTGGTTTAATTTTTTTATTACATTCCTTGACCACAGCTATTGGGTGTTGGGCACAGCTCTCGGCGGGATGCTGGGTTCTATGGTTTCATTTAATACAAAAGGTCTTGATTTTGTCTTGACTGCTCTTTTTGTGGTAATATTTGTGGGACAATGGAAGACTCATAAAAATCACAAACCTGCAATAATCGGAGTTTTATGTTCTATTATTTGTTTGTTTTTGGACAAAGTAATTTCATTATTCCTTCTATGATTGCCATATTGGCAGTATTGACAGTATTTCGAAAAGAATATTTAGAAGAGAAAGAACTGGCCAAGGAGGGAGTATGATGACTTTAACACCTGTTCAAACTTTTATTATTATTTCTATGGTAACTATTGGTACGCTCATAACAAGGTTTTTGCCTTTTATTTTATTTCAAGATGCTAAATTAAATAATTCATATATCAGTTACCTTGGAAAAGTTTTGCCATATTCTGCTATCGGATTATTGGTGGTATATTGCCTTAAAAGCGTCAATTTCAAAAGCCCTACATATGGGATTCCGGAGGCCATAGCTATCATTTGCATTACTGTGCTTCATTATTGGAAAGGTAATACACTTCTGAGCATTGGGATAGGTACAGTTATCTACATGGTACTTGTTCAAGCTGTTTTTATTTAAGAATTGATCAAAGAACTCTCTAAACTAAGACTCATTCTTTTTATTTTTAATGTATGTGTATAGGTTATTTAAAACAGATGGAGGTATGAAATGAAATATTGTATTCTTATGGGAAGCCCACGTAAAAATGGAAATACATTTAAATTATTAAAGCCGTTTGTTGAAGAACTTGAACTTCATCAAGTTCAGTATGATTTGATTTGGCTTTATGATAAACATATTGAGCCTTGTATTGCTTGTCGGAATTGTCAAAAAGACTGGACGATTTTTGGATGTGGATATTCCGATGATGTGCAGGAAATTTTTTATAGAATATATGATTGTGATGTCATTATTTTAGCTACGCCTATTTATTCATGGTACTGCACGCCACCTATGAAATCACTGTTGGATCGCTTGGTGTATGGAATGAATAAGTATTATGGTGATGAAAAAGGTCCTTCTCTTTGGAAGGGTAAAAAGTTAGGTATCATAACAACTTGCGGGTATAGACCTGAAAATGGAGCTGATTTATTTGAAAAAGGTATAAAACGGTATTGTAAGCACTCTCAATTAAAATATATTGGAATGCTTGCTGAAAGAGATTTTGGGTATAAATCTGTCTTTATAACGAATGATAAGATTGAGCATTCCAAATCATTTGCTCGACAGCTAATAAGTGATGGCATATAATATGATATGCTTCAATGAAAAATCTTATTATGAAAATTTAGGTGAAATTTTTTTATTTTTGAGAAGGAATAAGTGTTTTTTAATGCATTCCCGTACCTTGTAAAAATTCTCTTATAATGATATTATGTTAAATAATGTAGACATTGAAAAATTTATAAGTTAGAGTAATATAGAAAAATCTACAATAGGGGCTGATAAAAATGAAGGAAGTTAAAACATATCAAGACTGGCAAGGAGATATAAACGACTATCTACAAGTTGGAGATTTAGTTGATTTTCAAATGGTTGCTTTCTTTCTTCGTGCATTACCTATAACATGTGAAAATGATATAATACAGGGAAGGCAATCTATTAAAGTATATATTGACGGAAAAAAAGAATATGTATATCCAACATTAATGCAAACTAAAGAAGGTTGGGAATATGCTGGAAATTGCCTAAAAGGTGAAACGAAAAATATAGAAATATAGGAAAACTATTGAAGTGAAAAAAACCGTACTGAATTCCAGTACGGTTGTATGTATGGTGGGTTCTAGTGGTGGAGGCGCAAAGCATAGTGTGTGAAATTCACTAATCTTTACATAATTAAAGTAGTCTTCAACAAAACGTCTTTAATACTACTCCTCTAATCTTTTCTTTATCTCTAAAAGGAATTCCTCTGTATTAACTATTTTTTTATTTTCCAGTTCTGAAAGTGGAGCTAAATCCTTAGTCACAACTCCTTCTTCAATAGTTCTGATAGATGCAGCTTCAAGTTTATCTGCAAATTCGACTAATTCATTTATTTCGTCCATTTCTCCTCTTTTTCTCAGAGCTCCTGTCCATGCAAATAAAGTAGCCATGGAATTTGTAGAGGTTAACTGTCCTTTAAGATGCTGATAATAATGTTTTTGTACAGTACCATGAGCAGCCTCATACTCATAATAGCCTTCAGGTGATACAAGTACTGAAGCCATCATTGCAAGACTTCCAAAAGCAGTAGCAACCATATCCGACATTACATCGCCATCATAATTCTTACATGCCCATATAAAACCACCTTCTGATTTTACAACTCTGGCAACAGCATCATCAATTAATGTATAGAAATATTCTATATCCGCATCCTTAAACTTAGCATCGTATTCAGCATCATATATTTCTTGGAATATATCCTTAAATCTGTGATCATAGGTCTTGGAAATAGTATCCTTTGAGGCAAACCATAAATCTTGTTTCATATCTAATGCATAATTAAAGCAGGATCTTGCAAAACTTTCAATAGATTTATCCAGGTTATGCATTCCCATTACAACACCTGGTCCATTGAAAACATGAATTGTTTGCCTTGTTTCTTCACCTGTCTCAGAAGTAAATACTAATTCCATTTTACCAGGTTCTTCTACTTTGTATTCTACATCTCTATATATATCACCATATGCATGTCTTGCAACTGTAATAGGTTTTTTCCATGTTTTCATAAGAGGTTTTATACTGTTCACTATAATAGGTGTACGAAAAACTGTACCATCAAGAATTGCTCTTATTGTTCCGTTAGGACTTTTCCACATACTCTTTAGATTATACTCCTTAACTCTTTCAGCGTTTGGAGTTATAGTAGCACATTTTACACCAACACCATATTTTTTTATTGCATTTGCAGCAGCAACAGTTATTTCATCATTAGTTTCGTCTCTTTTAACAAGTCCAAGATCATAATACTCAGTTTTTAAATCTATATATGGTTTCAAAAGTAAATCTTTAATCATCTTCCAGATGATTCTAGTCATTTCATCTCCGTCCATTTCTACTAAAGGTACGTTCATTTTAATCTTTTCAGTCATTATTAGTCCTCTTTTCATTTATATTTTTTCGTATAAATATAAAATATTTTGATATATTCATGCATTTTTTAACTAAATATACTTTATTATAAAAGAAATGGACAGTACATGCAAGTCGTTCTTCCATTCTACTGGCAGTAATAGTATTCTTTTGAACAGACCATAGTATTCTTTAGGTGCTTTCTTGGTTCTGTTATTCTTCATAGCTACAATTTACGGGGTTGCATCTCTTTGATAAAGTATTATTATATAAGGTAATAAGTGTTAAGTAAGACTAATTCATCCCTTAAAGTTAAGATACAGTATCCTTGTACTCTTGGCAAACAGTATCTAAATTTTGTTTTACCCCAAAGGGGTGTGAAGGAAAGAGATATAAATATGGAGGTATTCTTATGTGTGGGATTGTAAGATTAATAAAGTATGATGAATTGAGAGAATTATTGAATCTTTATAGGCAATTACAACCTAATGACCCAAATGTTTATGAAAATAAAGATTTAAAAGATATATGGGATTCAATATATAATGATCCAAATCTTTGTTATATTGTAGTTGAAGTAGAAGGTAGATTGGTTTCTTCATGCAATATATCTATTATAAAAAATCTTACTCGGAATTTACGACCCTATGGGTTAATAGAAAATGTTATTACTGACTTAAATCATAGAAAAAAAGGATATGCCACAAAAGCACTTAATATGGCAGTTGAAATTGCAAAGGGCAGTAATTGTTACAAAGTAATGCTTTTAACAAGCTCAAAAAAAGAAGAAACACTAAAATTTTATGAACAAGCAGGATTTATAAGAGGAAAGAAAACTGGATTTATTAAAAATCTTTAGATAAAGGCTTAGAAATGATTTCACAGTCTAAATAATAGTGATATGATGGGGGAGTGGTATTTAATGAAAGAGATAAGCAGTAATAGTTCAAAAGTTATAATTAGAAAAGCTGTTAAATCAGATGCTAAAGCATTAATAGAATATCTTAATATAATTGGTGGAGAATCAGATTTTTTAACCTTTGAAATGGGAGAATTCGGAATAAGTATTGAACAGGAAGAAGAATTTATTGCAAATGCCTTAAATAAGCAAAATGCCTTGTTCATTATAGCTGAAATTAACGAAAAGATAATTGGGAATCTAAATTTCTCTGGAGGTCCAAGAAAAAGGAATGCTCATGTTGGCGAATCTGGAGTAAGTGTTCTTAAGAAATATTGGGGAAATGGTATAGGTAAAGAACTCATAAAATATTTAATTGATTGGAGTAAAAATTCAGGAATAATTAGAAAACTTAATTTAAGAGTTAGAAATGATAATATACGAGGTATTTGTCTATACAAGAAACTTGGATTTTCAGAGGAAGGAATATTAAAGAGAGATTTTTTAGTTAATGGCAAGTTCTATGACTCTTTATTAATGGGATTACAAATAGACCAGTAAAAAAGCTGATTTTTGTATAATCAACTTTTAATGGATGGAAGAGGGGCTTTCTACTTTAATATGTGTATGAAACTACAGCATGTCACATGAAGTGTCAACCTTACTATACTGTGACACTTTTTTTGCCCACTTACCCAATTGCATTAAAATAGGTACTAAATCATCTACCAGCTCTGTGGAGGAATATTCCACACGCAGAGGCATAACATTATATTGCTTTCGGTTCACCAGTCCGTCAGCTTCCAATTCTCTCAAAGAACTGGCAAGCATTGTATTCGTAATACCATGCACTTTCTGTTTTAGTTGGCTGTAACGTATTGGTCCATCGTTTTTTAGAACACACAAAATCTGAAGTTTCCACTTACCACCAATAATCTTTATAGCATTGGATAAAGGACATTCTTCCATGCACGGACATATACCACGCAGCTCTTCATCTATATTTTTAGCAGTTGTTTTCTCTGTAATCATATTTTTCTTACCTACCCACATTTTTTTGCGTTATTTACAACATATTCTTGCAGTAGTAAAATTATATCACATAGCAATTACAGAGTAAATATAATATTGATATTGAGGAGGATTTTCTTATTATGGAAGAAGTCTTAAAATTTTTACATGAAAATAGCCCGTTTTATTTTGCAACTGTTGACAAAACAACACCAAAGGTTCGTCCGCTGGGGCTTTGCCTGGAACATAACGGAAAGATTTATTTTGGCATAGGAACATTCAAACAAGCATTTAAACAATTACTGGCAAATCCACAAGTTGAAATCTGTACAACAAACAAAAACAGTGAATGGATTCGCCTGCACGGTACTGCCATTGTGGATGACAATGATGCTGTGTTGGAAAAAGCATTTGCAGCAATACCCTTCCTAAAGAATATGTACAATGAAGAAACCGGCAGGAAACTTGGTTTGTTTTATCTTAAAGATGCTGTTGCTGAAATCGCCGATATGAAGGGCGGATTCAAAGAAATTAAATTATAATACATTTTGATAATCATTTTAGGGCTGTCTTTAGGACAGTCTTTTATTTCTAGTTAACTTTCTTATCACATACAATCTGAGCCATAATCAATTGTGGTTTGAAATACTTTCCCATACATGACATCAAACAGTTTTTCATAAAATTTTTGTTCTGATAGGATAATATTTTTTAGATGTGAACAACTCCTAATTATAAATCACATAAATTTCACATGGTTATTACATATTGTAACTACAATCCAATTACCTAGAGTATTTTTTATAGAAATACACAAACTTTAAGTGTAGCAATAAAGGTTACTATGTGAAGGAGTGTTTATTATGGCACGTAACAGTAATAATTTAGTAGTACCAGAAGCTAGAGAAGCTTTGAATAGGTTTAAGATGGAGTCAGCTCAGGAAGTTGGAGTAAATTTAAAGAATGGCTACAATGGAGATTTAACTGCTAGGGAAGCTGGCTCAATAGGCAGAAATATGGTTAAGAAAATGATTGAAGCTTATGAGCAGGACTTAAAGTAACAATGTGACAAAAACCTGTACCCTAATAAGTAGGGTGCAGGTTTTATGTTGTAATTACAAGTGCATCAGTAATTATTGAAATTTTTCGCCTTAATAAGGAGGAATTTTTTCTTTTTTTGGAGAAATATTAATCCGATATATATTATACAAGTATAATTTACAGTGAGTGTATTTTTATGTCAAATTGTAACAATAGAATATATAGTCGGGAGGAAAATCAATGAAAAGCTATGAGAATATAATTAACGAGAGGGTACATAAGTATTACTGGGAAGATGATATAAATTGTGCAACTACGGTTTTAAAAACTTTAGCACAAATATATGAAATAGATTTAAATCCCCAAGTTATAGATTCTGCAATTGGAATGCATGGTGCAGGAAAATTTGGTGCACAATGTGGATTAGTAGAGGGTTCTCTTATGTTTATAGGTATCTTTGGAAGAAAACTTAAATACAAAAATGAAGAAATTGTAGATTATTGCTACAGCTTTGCAAATGAATTTCAAGATAGCTTTGGAAGTATAGTTTGTAAGGATTTGCGTTCTCAAGGTTTTAAATCAGATGACCCACCTCATATGTGTGAAGAAATCACTAAAAAAGCAATTGAATTTACACATAATTATGTTAATAGGATAAAAGAAAATTAAGTAAGGTAGATTAAACTTCTATATTTTATGTATAATAATTGTATAAAAAATTTAACTACAAAAATATATCTTTAAAAATGGGTTACAAGACAAATATAGTAGTAAAGCTATAGAAAGTCAAAATTAATTATTGAGTTAGTTTTAAGAAGATTATATTTAGGAGGGTGATATTGAGATGAATACTTTAATTAAAATAGGAATAATTGGCGACTTCAATGGAGAATCTCCGACACACAAAGCAACTAATGAAGTATTAAAGTATTGTGCAGATTATATAGATACTGATTTAGAAATACAGTGGCTGCCAACAGAATCACTAGAAAATGATGTGGAAGTGGTCGTTAATAAGGATGGATTATGGTGTGCCCCAGGTAGTCCATATAACAGTATGGAGGGGGCGTTAAATGCTATTAAATTTGCAAGAGAAAATAATTATCCATTTATAGGAACTTGTGGTGGCTTTCAGCACGTTATTTTGGAGTATGCAAGAAATGTTTTAAATTTTAAAGATGCTCAACACGCAGAATATGACCCGTATGCATCCAAATTGTTTATTTCTGCTTTAACTTGTTCTTTAGTTGGGAAAATACTCAAAATCTTCATAGATAAGAATTCAAAGACTTATGGATTTTATAATAAAACTGAAATTGAAGAACATTATTATTGTAATTTTGGTCTTAATACTGAATATGAAAAATTAATTGATGAAGGTGGTTTAAAAGTAGTAGGTACTGATGAACTCCACGAAGCGAGAATAGTTGAATTACCTGAAAATAACTTTTTTGTAGCTACGTTATTTGTTCCTCAGCTTAATTCTTCACCTGAAATACCACATAAACTTATAATTGAATTTTTAAGGTCTGCTAAAGAATTTCATTTATCAAGAAAGTAACTTAAATTTGCAAAATAAATATTTAGGAGGATTATATGAATCTTGTTGTTGGTAGTATTAATTTTTTACGTAAAAGCAGGCATGCAAAATTAATTGCTTCTATAGTTATAGCAGTAATTTTGGCGATATCTGTTTATGCATATTTACCTGTTCTGTCACTAAGATTTTCATCATTATGGTATTGTTTAATTGTAGTTTCTATAATAATAGAACTTGTTTTTTGGAAGCGTAGTACATGGATTAAGTTACTTCCTGCATTAATAATCGCTATATATGTTATTTTAGTAGTAGCTTCTTCGCCTCTATTTAGGTCATATAGTTATAGAAACCTGCTTCCACCCATAGAAGAAAAAAATTTTTCTTCAAGTATTAATCCAGTAGATATTACGCAAGTGCCAACTGTAAATCCAGACTATGCACGCCTATTGGCTGATAAGAAGATAGGTCAAGATGCTACACTAGGTAGTAGGGCAGAACTTGGTGATTTGACACTTCAGAGTATAAACAATAAGTTGTATTATGTAGCTCCATTGTTACATAGTGGATTTTTCAAATGGGCCGTAAATGGATCTACACCAGGTTATATAATGGTATCGGCTACTGATGATCAGGATGTAAAATTGGTCACTAATTACAGTATTGTATATCAGCCTAAAGCATGGTTTGGACAAAATGCATCCAGAAAGATTTACACTTCAGGTAATGAATTTAAAGGATTTTGTGATATGACATTCGAGATAGATAATAGTGGTAAACCTTTCTGGACAGCCTCAATATACGAACATAAAATAGGTTTATCTGGAGTTAAAGTTATAGGTGTAGCAATATTAAATGCCACTACAGGTGAGGTGAAAAATTACTCCTTAAATAATATACCTACTTGGGTTGATAGGGTACAACCTGCAAGTGTTGTTAAGGACAATATAGATTATTATGGTAAATATATACATGGCATTTTTAACTTTAGTGGTAATGATAAGTTCCAGACAACTTCTGATCTATCACTTATCTACAACAAAGGCAAATGCTACTTCTATTCTGGTATAACTTCAATTGGTAGTGACAGTTCAACTATAGGATTTACTCTTACAGATTCAAAAACAGAAAAAACAACAGAGTTTAAAATATCTGGTGCAACAGAAAATTCTGCTATGAAGTCTGCTGAAGGTAAAGTCCAAAATTTAAATTACAGTGCTTCATTTCCTGTACTTATTAATGTGCAAAATGTACCTACATATTTTACAACTCTTAACGATAAGACAGGCCTAACAAAGATGTTTGCTATGGTATCTGTGGTAAATTACAATATAGTTGGTGTAGGTAATTCAATACAAGAATGCCAGTCAAATTACATTGAAACATTATCAGAGAAAGGGAATTCATTAAATGAAAGTTCAGGAAGCATGAAATCTGTTAAAGGTACTATAAATAGAATAGGATCGTATATAAATAATAATTCTACTTATTATACGTTTACGTTAAAAGAACAACCTAACAAAATATACTCAGCTTCACCACAATTGTCAGCTAAATTACCACTTACAGGCATAGGCGATGCTGTAATTATAAAATATGTTGATACAAAGCAACCTGTTCAATCATTAAATTCTTTTGATAATTTATCTATAACAGAAGTTAATACAGGTAAATAGAAGATATGAACAAACAGTAATTTTGTTATAGCAAACAAGTATATAATTATCAAGTGATTCTTAGGTTCAGGTGGAGTTTGCTCATGAGAAATACTTTTCTCCATCTGAACCTTATTAACAGTATTCTTAGTGTCTTTAGCACTTAGAATACGTTATCCTTTAGGGGAAGAACTTATCCAGGCGCGTAGCAGTGCTTATCCCCCACTTTGGAGAAGTTGGGTGTTAGCAATGGTAGCGTTGTTCGGATAAAATATTGGAAATTAAAATATCTGACACATTAATAAAAGTGTCAAATATTTTAATTTTGTTTTTTTGCGAAATAACTATTAAAACTTATAAAAAACAATTATATACCTACTTGACATTACATAGTAGTTAATATATAGTTTATATAGACTATTGTGTAATACAAAGTAGGTGATTATATGACTAATACTACACAAATATTGAAAGGGTTATTAGAAGGGTGTATTTTAAAAGTAGTAAGTAATTATGAAACATATGGCTATAAGATATGTGAAGATTTGGTCAAATATGGATTTAATCAGATCTCGGAAGGTAGTGTTTATCCTATACTTATAAGGTTAGAAAAGAAAAAATTGCTTTATTCTATTATGAAGAAATCCCCTTTAGGTCCTATGAGAAAGTATTATTATCTAACTGAAGAAGGGCGCAGAGAATTAAAGGATTTTATATTCTCGTGGAATGAAATTAAGCAAAGTATTGATAACATACTGGAGGGATAATTTATGTTATTACAATGGCAGTTTAAAAAAATAAGGCTAAAAGAGCAAAAAAAATTAAATGAAACTAACTTATATTTATATAAAGCTATTACCATTTATATTCAAAACAGTAATTTGAGGTTAATTGAGAAAGAAGAAATTCTCCAACAAATTATGGATATGATATTGCAATCACAAGTTGAAAATAGATCTGTAGATTTAATTATAGGCCAAGACTATGAAAAATTTTGCGAATCAATTATTGAAGAATATAGAAGTAGTAAAAATACTGTATATAATGTGTTAAATTGTATGCAGAAATATTTAATATGGATGGTTTCAATTGCATTGTTTATGTCATTATTAAATGGAATAATTATTCATTCACTTAATTTAGGTATTAATATGAACCAATTTGTAATGGCAAATGTTGTAGCGCTTATCATTATTCCTGCATCAAAAAAAGAAAAGCAAAAAAACTCATCAATATTTTATTTACCACAAAGATTATATGCTATGAATAAAGGGCTTGTTCAATCAGGCATTTATGCCATTATTTTAATATCACTTGTTTCTGTCATATTAAAGTTTATACTTCAAAAAGTATTGGACTGGAGGACTTTTAGTTATACAATAATTTTATATAAAGTTCTGCCCTATATGCTAATAATAATTTTGGTAATTACATTAATTGAAATTTATAAGAGGATATATGATAGAGATGTAATAATATAATATGAATGGATTGCATTAAATGGTATTAATTATTATGTAAAAGGAGCATCGCGTTTATATAATTTCAATAATTGGCGTAATTCTAATGTTATGATGAACAATATTCTTAACTTGTGTCACAAGTGTAAAAAATGCGAATTTATTAAAGTCTTTTTATAGGAGAAAAGAGCGATGGATATTATTAAGGGACAGAAGCAAGACCTATCAGACATTCTTGATATAATTTCTAAATGTATAAAGTATATGGAAAGTCAAGACATATACCAGTGGAATAAATTTTATCCAAATTCAGATATTATTGAAAATGATATTAAGAGTGAGGATTGTTACATTTTAAATGATAATGGAAAATGTGTAGCATATGTTGCAATAAATGAAGAACAATCCCCAGAATACAGTCAAATAAACTGGTTTACTGATGGAAGAAAGGTATTAGTTATTCATAGATTATCTGTTGATCCTGAATTTCAAGGGAAAGGTATTGCAAAAAAAGTACTAAAATTTATTGAAGATTTGGCTACTAAAAATAACTATTCATGTATTAGATTAGATGCTTATAGTGGAAATGAGAAAGCACTTAAACTATATGAGAATTTTGGCTATAAGAAAGTGGGACAGTTATATTTTCCACGAAGAGACCTTCCTTTCTATTGCTATGAGAAAAATATTTAAAACTTTTAATATACGATATTTTAACTTGCGCCATAAATAATTTATGAGGTATTTATGGAATATTAGATTATTCATCCAGAAATAAAAGATGTAAGAAGACCACGAATATAATAAATAAAGCTTTTTAAGTATTAATTATATTTTTATAGAAGCAGCTTGACAATAGTTCGATGGTGAACTATATTAATAGTAACAATATAAATTGCAAGAGTGGGAGTATTATTTATGATAAATAAATATTTAGCTATATCTAAAATCTCAAAGATAAGAAATGAGGTTTCTAACTACATTGAGTGCGAACTAAAAAAACGTGGTATTGAGGGGCTTATGGTATCACATGGCAATATATTAGACATACTCTATGAGAACAATGGAAAATTAACTATGAAAGAAATAAGTGAAGGAATTGATCGTTCAAAGTCTACAGTTACTAAATTAGTAGACAGATTATTAAAATCTGGATATGTTACTAAAGAATCAAATTTAGAAGATAAAAGATACTCTTATATAGAGTTAACTGAAAAGGGATTAAATATAAAAGAAGACTTCAAAGATATTTCACAAAATGTAATTAAAAAATTCTTTAAAAATTTTACCGAAGAGGAAGTTGAAATATTACTTTTATTATTAGATCGGGTAATACACAATTTTACCCAATAATTTTTGCAAAAATAGTTCGATGGCGAACTATACGAGTCAGGAAAAAGAGGTTTTTATATGAATAGTAATTTTAAAGCAACTATAAATCTGCCCCAAGCAATAGCACTTTATATAGGAGCAGTACTAGGGGCTGGCATACTTATAGTCCCTGGCATTGCAGCAGAAATTGCAGGACCGGCATCCATATTAGATTGGGGAGTAATGATGATTTTAGTACTTCCACTTGCACTTTGTATGGCTTTTTTATCACAAAGGTATCCAAATGTGGGTGGTGTGTCTTATTTTGTAACTAAAGCATTTGGAGATAAATTAGGAACAATCATTGGTTGGTTTTTTCTTATGTCGGCACCTATAGGAGCTCCAGTAGCATCTTTAACTGGCGGGGGTTATTTAAGTTCTGCTCTTGGTTTGCCACAAAATTCAAAAATCATTATAGCCTGCATAATTCTCATTTTTGCCCTAGTTATTAACTTCATGGGTATGAGTATAGCTGGAAAAGTTCAAGTTGCAGTTGTAATAAGTATTATATCAATACTTATTCTTACCATAATTGGTTCTATGCCAAATATAAAGGCAGTAAATTTTACCCCTTTTATGCCTAATGGTATTACAAGTGTTGGAAAAGCATCTCCAATTTTATTTTGGTGCTTCATTGGTTGGGAGGCAGTCTCTCATTTGTCTGAAGAATTTATTAATCCTGAGAAAGATATTATTAAAGCAACTGTGATTTCTGCCATAATTATAGGGGTTCTTTATTTTATGACGTCTTTAGTTACTGTAGGAACTGATAGCTACGGAATTGAAACACAGGCATCTTTGGTTATTGTAGCACGTAAAATTTTTGGATCATCTGGAGCTATTCTAATAGGAATTACAAGTTTACTTATATGCACTGCCACAGTAATATCTTATATTGGAGCTGCATCAAGATTAGCTTTTTCATTATCTAAAAATAAAGATGCACCTAAAATTCTTGGATATGTTTCAAAAAAGCATAACACACCAATAGGTGGACTCGTATTTTTATTTCTATGTTTTGTTGTGGTAATCACACTATACTATTTTAAGATTGTATCATTTACTCAACTAATACAGATTCCAAATGCAACTTTCATATTGACATATCTAGCTGGATGCGCTGCTGGAGTTGTATTATTTAAAGATAACAAGAAAAAATTTATAATTAGTCTTATTTCATTAGTTACAACAGCCTTTATATTTATTTTTTCAGGTTGGGCTATATTATATCCAATGATAATTCTTATTGGAGTTATTATTAATAAATTAATAAAGAAGTAAAAATAACTTGCACATAATGTAGATAAACAATTTTCATATATTAAGTTGTATAATAGATTAAGGACATATTTGTAAAATATTAAGGATAACAAAGTTATTATGAATCTATTACAATATCTAATTAAGAAATATAATAATGATAAGAACTAAAATAGCTAAAGAATTAGGGGGATGTGTAATTATGTTCAGAGAAATGAGAAGAAAGAAACAATTATTATCCAAAGAAGAGACAATTGAAATTCTAAAGTTATGCACTTCTGGAGTTTTGGGTGTAATTGGCGATGATGATTACCCGTATACCGTTCCAGTAAGTTACGCTTTTAAAGACGACAAACTATTCATTCATAGTGCAAAAGAAGGGCATAAGATTGACAGTATAAAAAGGAATGATAAAGTGACATTTTGTGTGATAGAAAAAGACGAAGTAATACAAAAAACTTTTACTACCCATTTTCGAAGTGCTTCCATCTTTGGTAGAGCAAGGATACTTACAGATGATTCCCATAGACGATATGCACTTGAAAGTTTAATTGAAAAATATTCACCTGACTATATTAAAGAAGGACAGCAAGAAATTGAAAGAGAATGGGATAGAGTATGTTTGGTTGAAATCAAAATCGAACATATGACAGGTAAAGCTGCTATAGAAATTGTCAATAGTAAATGATAATATAAATAAAACTATTGATTGGGTAAAAGAAGAATTAGGTAAAATAGATGCTGATGATTGGTACATATGGGTAATTTTATCTAAGGAAAAGGAATATTTACTTGGAACTGAAATAATTTATGTTGAGGAGGAATATGAAAAGTTTGAAATATGTATAAACATAGAAAAATAAGAGTCACCCCCCCACAACAGGAGGGAACTTTTATTCTGTAAAGTTACAAAATCTGCATTTGGTTTATTAATATTATTTTACAATAGTTTCGCCAATTATAGCTAAAATATCAAAGAGTGAAAATTTGAATAATATAGAATACCTATTCTAAATGAGATTGAAAAGCTCTATGCACAATTGGATTTATGTACACAGGTGGTAATCCTAAATTATCAATTAGCCTCTTACAATTTTCAAGTGTATTTTCCTCTTTGCTTGAATAATACTGTTTTACTCCCATATCCAACTTTATCAAATACTGCTCCCCGTTCATAATTAATTCTTTAATTTTAGCCAAGTTATTTATTGGTTCTGTCCATGATGAAAGTAATATATTATAGTCACTGAAATTTTTAATAGCTTTTAGGGAACTCTTCAATTCATTAAGGTTATCATAATTTGGAATATCATTAACCAAAGGAATGGAATCAGCTGTAAAAAGTATTTTATCTTCTTTGAAAAAAATATTGATTGAGCCTTTTGAATGGCCTGGCGAATGGATTATTTGCAGCGTCAGATTTTCATCTAGTTGTATTTCTTGTTTATCTTTAACTAAATCATCAATTTTTACTGATTCATTTACTAATTCATAAAATCCCGGAACCATTCTTGAATTATACTGAACACTCAAATTCTCTATCCATTCCTTTTCTTCCTTATGTATCATGACTTTACAACCAGTAATAGTTTTGATTTTATTTGCAGAACCAATATGGTCAGGGTGTGAATGAGATAAAATTAAGAACTTAATCTCATCAATGCTCCTACCTTGTTCTTTAATGTACCTAAGGATCTTTTTATAACTATCTTTTACGCCAGTGTCAATTAAAGTAATTTCTTTACCAAATATAATTATTGAGTTAACAAATCTAGATAACTTTTTTTCTTTTGAAACTGAAATCTGAAAATCATGTCTTAACAAATGTATTTTATCTGTAATATTCACTATTTCTCCCCCCAGTTTAATTTGCGTTTACTACGCTGAATTATATACTGGCAATTATATCATATTCTTTAATTGATT
The DNA here is from genome assembly GCF_045310515.1 of Candidatus Clostridium eludens. NCBI lineage: Bacteria > Bacillati > Bacillota > Clostridia > Eubacteriales > Clostridiaceae > Clostridium > Candidatus Clostridium eludens. Next base: position 50,228 of record NZ_JBJHZX010000011.1, read on the forward strand.
TATTAACCCTAATATACATATGCAGTAGTAACTTTGTGTAGTATTACAGGTCTACATAGATTGCGTAATTATGGTTTTTGTAGTTGACAAAAAAATATTTAAATGTTAGTATGTCTATAATATTGATAGACAGGAGAACAAAATGGATGAATTTATTCGTAGTGCAACTATAGGTGATTTTAAAAGAGGCTATGTGTGGGATAGCAAAAAAGAAGAATTTGTTTGTTTGATATGTGGAGAATTTATTGGAGAAAATAATGATAATATAAGTACTCATACTGCTAACCATGGAACCCCTATCGGAAGGTTACTGATGCTGAATAAGAAATACACTGGATTGACGGAAATTCAAAAAGAGCTTTTAGAAATGCTGTCAAATAGATATAGTAATAGTGAAATTGCAATGAAGCTGGGATATACAGAATCCACAGTAAGAAATATGAGATTTGCCTTAAGAGAGAGGGCAAGACAAGCAAGAGCTTTTTTGGCTGTTATGGAATTGGTCGAGGAAGAAGAACCGAAAGTAACAAACCCCAAGATTCGTTTTTTCCCTATCAAAGAAGAAAAAAGAAAAGCACTATTGCCAAGATTTGCTGGTTTGTTTGAGCCTGATAGAGAGTATACGGAAGCTGAATTAAAGAAAATTATTAAAACTATTTATGAAGATGATGCTATAATACGACGATACTTAGTAGATTATGGATACTTGGACAGAACTGATGATGGAAGCAAATATTATAAGAAATGTGAGGCTAATGCTATGAGCAGTGTAAATAAAAAAGAACTTAAAAACAAGTATAAACAGCAAGAAATAGAGATGGGTATAATTCAAGTATATAATACAGTAAATGGATATTCTTTTGTGGATATATGTACAAATTTATATAAGCCCTTTGAATCAATTAAATTTCAATTAAATTTAGGTAGAACGAAATTTAAAAAGTTAAAGGAGGACTGGAATATTTATGGAGAAAATGTTTTTCAGTTTAATGTTGTCGAAAAGCTAAAGCCCAAAGAAGGTGCTGCAGATAAAGAAAAGGTTGATGACTTAAAGGAGCTTTTAAAAATATGGATTGAGAGTCAAGGAGATAATCTGAAGTTATATAAATAAAAGATATCACTACTGCATACTAATTATAGTACGGCAAATGGGATAACTCTTATGTGATAATATGTGCAATAACGTGAAAGGACCAGGACAATATGTAATTAATGATGATAATTTAGTAAAAAATTTTACTAAATATATTCTACAAAAATTATAAGCATAAATTATATCATTGAGAGTAACGATGAAGGAGTGTATTAAATGTTAATTGAACTAGCAACTTTTTCTGTTGGAGTTATAATAGTAGCCTCGGTAGTTACAATGCTCTATGTTATAAAGATTTATAATTTACTTAAGAAGAAATAATATGCAACTTCTTTGTTTTGCTTGAAATGAATAGCTGAACTTGGTTTAAAAACCTTTGTTATTGACTTACGAGGTCATGGTGAAAATATATTAAGCTTAGATGAAGAAGTTATAAGTGAAAAAGGATTATATGAGCTTAATGACATGGCAAGTTCTACAGTAGTTAACAGTGACGTAAGAAAAATTAATAATGCTTCAGGAAAAAATTATGTAAAAGTTCATCCAGAAATAATTAAAATGATAAAAGCTTCACAAAAATACTCAAAAATAAGTAATGGATTGTGGGATATTACCGTTGGTCCTCTAGTAAACCTGTGGGGAATAGAGACTGACAAGGCAAGAAAGCCTTCTGATGCAGAAACTAAGTCAAAATTGCTACTGGTTGGTTATTCTAAGATTAGTATAAATGAGAAAGAGAACCGTGTTATGCTCACTCAGCCAGGTATGGCTATAGACTTAGGTGGTATAGCAAAAGGATTTGCTGCGGATGGAGTACTTAAGATATATAAAAAATACAATATTCAAAGTGGTCTTATAAATTTAGGGTCAAGTTCTATATATGCTGTTGGTGAAAGTGGAACTGGTGATCCGTGGGGAATTGCGATTAAACATCCTAGAAGCGATGAAAATGATAATTATCTCGGCATAATTGAAATCTCAAATGAAGGAATATCTACTTCAGGCTACTATGAGAGATATTTCATGCAAAATGGCAAAAGATATCATTACATACTTAATCCGTCTACAGGATATCCTGTAGATAATGGTGTTATGAGTGTAACGGTAGTAATTGATGGAACTGTTCCAGATAGCTGTATGCTAGCAGATATTTTGTCCTTGACTGTTTTTGAATTGTGATCAAAGAAAGGTATTGATCTTATCAACAGCATCCCAAGGGTATCTTGTGAAGTTACTAAAACAGATTTTAAAGTTTATACATCATCAGGATTTAAAGATAAATTTTTAGACTTAAATAAGGATTTCAAATTTGCAAATTAGTATAGCTGGTTTTTAATAATATTATATAAACAATGGAATAAAATTTGGTAAACTTTCTTCGGCGAAAAAAATAAGAAATGATTAAACTTTTTTATAAAGCTACATCTCAATTAAAATAATTATGAATTACACACAACTATACTTTTGTAGAACTAAAAGAAGTACCTTATTCAATACTATGTTCTGTTTATTGACTAGAGTGAAAAACACTCTAGTTTTGTTTTTTAGAGAGCAACGTAAAACAACCAAGTTCAATAATATAAATATTCTATATATTATTTTTTAACAAAGTTAGATGCATTTAGATATTGTAGTATAGATTTCTATAATATATAATCAAGTAATGATTATTAAACTTAAATGTTTACTAGAGGTGTAGTTATGATTAATAGTATTAAAGAATTTTTAATTGGAAAATCTCTTAGAACAGAACAATTAAAATCAGAAAGATTTAATATCTTTTGGGGGCTGCCAATATTGTCTAGTGATGCTATATCTTCAGTGGCATATGCAGGCCAGGAAATACTTTATATACTTGTGCCGGCAGTAGGCTTTATGGCATTCACCGACATGATTCATGCAGTGCTAATGGTTATACTTCTATTATTTATATTAGTATTTTCATACAGACAAGTTATTGATTGCTACCCAAAGGGTGGAGGAGCCTACATAGTTGCACAAGATAATTTAGGAATAACACCAAGTTTAATAGCTGCAGCAGCTTTGTGTATTGATTATATCTTAACTGTTGCAGTTAGTATTTCAGCAGGTACTGCCGCAATTACTTCAGCATTCCCACATTTATTACCATATAATGTAACTATATGTATTATACTTATTATTTTAATGACTATAGGAAATTTAAGGGGTATTAGCGAATCAGCTAAAGTTTTTGCCATACCACCTTATTTGTTTATTTCTATTATGATCATAATGATTGTATATGGGTTCGTTAAATATAATATAATGGGAATTCATCCTAAGCCAATTTACAAGGTGCCAAACTTTACAAATACACTTTCTTTTTTGGTATTTTTAAAGGCTTTTGCCGCGGGTTGTACAGCACTTACTGGAGTTGAAGCTGTAAGTAACGGAATACCTAATTTTAAAGAACCATCTCAAAAAAATGCAAAGATTGTATTATTATTACTAGGGTGTGTTGCACTTGTATTATTTGGAGGTATCTCATATCTTTCCACAATATATAAGGCAGTATATAATCCTGATGTGACTGTAATAGCACAGGTTGCCATTCAAGTATTTGGAAAAGGTTTTATGTTCTACATTGTCCAAACATTTACGGCCTTAATATTAATTATGGCTGCAAATACTTCATACAATGGATTTCCACTTTTACTTTCAATAATAGCAAAAGATGGTTATGTGCCAAGACAGTTTTCAAAAAGAGGATCTAGACTGAGTTATTCTAATGGAATAATATTTTTGTCTTTAACAGCCATTGTTCTTCTTGTATATTTTAAAGGTGATAATCATAGCTTATTACCACTTTATGCAGTAGGGGTTTTTGTATCATTTACCCTTGCACAAACAGGAATGGTATTAAAATGGCTCAGAAATAAAGATGGAGCATGGAAACATAAAGCATTAATTAATGCAATTGGTGCAATATTATCCTTCAGTACAACTATAGTTCTCAGTATAACAAAATTTAAAGAGGGTGCTTGGCTCGTATGTATTCTAATACCAATTTTAGTATTTATAATGTGGAGAATTAAGGCACATTATAATATAGTTGCAGATGAACTTAAGCTTAATCTATCACAAAAACCAAAATGTATAGATTATAAGAAACAAAAAAATTATATGATAATACCTATTGATTCACTTAATAAGTCATTTTTAAAATCATATAATTATGCTGAAGCTTTTACTAAAGATATTATCGTTTTTCATGTTTCAATTGATGAAGAAGCTACTAAAAAATTACTTGATAGTTGGAAAGAATATGGAATGCAAGTTCCTATAGTTGTAAGAAGATCACCCTATAGAAATTTAATAGGACCACTTGTAAAATTTATAGAATCAGAAGAATTTACAGTAACGCCAGGAGATACAATAACAGTTATAATGCCTCAGCTTGTTGTGAAAAAATGGTGGGAAAATGTTCTTCACAATCAGACTTCACTATTTATTAGAAGTACTCTATTAAAGCGAAGAAATATTGCATTGGTTACTTTGCCTTATATAATAAGCAAATAAAATATAGTTAGATCGTTAAATAACTAAACTTGGGAGTATCAAAAGTATCTACCTGTCAATGATTAAATTCTAGCATCCAGCTCTTATATGAATATATAAGAACTGGATGAATAGTTATATCTTTATATAGTGAACTAGACATTATAAACCTAATGTTTAATTCTTTATATAAATCTATAATAATCTGTCTCAATAATAATTTGTTTATGGTATTATTTACATATGGTTAAGCCACAAATATAAGAAATGACGAAGTAAAGAGTATTTATATAATAAGAGAGGGGTACTATGCAAATAAGGACAATGACTATTGATGATTATGAAGAAGTGTATCAGTTATGGACCAATACGCCTGGAATGGGTATGAGAAGTGTAGATGATTCAAAAGAAGGTATTGAAAAATATCTTAATAGAAATCCTGAAACTTGTTTTATTGCAGAATTTGAAAATAAAATTATTGGTGTCATTTTGAGTGGACATGATGGACGAAGGGGTTATATACATCATACAGCAGTTAATGCTACTGTACGTAAGCAAGGAATAGGTACTGCATTAGTAAATGCTGCAACTGAGGCCTTAAAAAAACAAGGAATTAACAAGGTAGCCTTGGTAGCTTTTCGTACAAATAAATTAGGAAATTCTTTTTGGAAAGCACTAGGGTTTGAATATAGGAATGATTTAGTATATAGAAATAAGAATCTTAATGATAACAATATTTGATTTCATAAAATTCTTATTTCATAAAAGAGACCACTTAAATATAATGGTCTCTAAAACACAATTTTTCTAGGAAATTCTTTGGATATATTAAAACTTCGTAACATTTTATACAATTTTTTTATCATATTCTATTTCACAAGCATCAATATCTTTCTTAATACAAACTATCACATCTTCTTTTCTGGTATTTATAAACAGGCATGTACCTCCAACGGCCATCCAACCTAAAAATGGAAATAAATTGTAAGGATATGTTGGAAGAGGATATACACTGCCAACAACTTATGTCGTGACATAGTAAAGATTGTTCTTGAAGCAGCATTCATACAAGCCGTAACGCATGATCAAAAACTAATTAAAGCACCAATTGCTAAGAAAACGCCTAAGACTTTCATTCCATATTTAGCAGCAAGAAACGCCGGTGGCGCATCAACTTTATCAAGTGTTTGCCCAGTTCCCATGTGAAAAAAATATTTAATGAATTGGGATATGTTTTTGAAATTGGGGAAAAAAATATAGAAAAAGTTACCGCATTTTCTGCTTGTGGTTTAGGCTTTGCTGCATATATATTGAATGCCTTTCAGAAAGTTGGGCAAGCCTTTGGATTTAGTTCAGAAGTAAGTGAGAAAATAGTAGCCAAGACTTTTAATATATAGGTATGTCAGATTATGAAGGAACAGCAAATGCAGTTGCAACAAAAGGAGGAGCAACTAAACAGGGGATAATATGCTTTGAAGAAAATAATTTGAATAGAATTGTCAGTGAGGCAATGAATAAAGCATATGATAAGATGCGATAGGGGCTGAATTATTCATCATGAGTAATAACAGTGCCTCTTGCTATTGGTATTTGGTATTCTCTTTATAGAAGAGGAATAAAATAAGTGAACACGGAGGAAATTGATAATATGATTGAAGATATTAAAACACGTAGAAGTATAAGAAAATACCTCAATAAGTTAGTTGAAGATGAAAAAATAATTCAATTACTTGAGAGTGCAAGACTTGCTCCATCTGGTAGTAACACCCAGCCTTGGCATTTCATTATAGTAAAGTCTGAATTGATTAAACAAAAGTTGGCTGAAGTATCTCATAATCAGCAATGGATGATTTCTGCTCCGGTATTTATTGTATGTATTGCAGATATACGTTGTAGAATGGCAGAAAATGTAGATATATCAATAAAAGAGGATAGCCCACAAGAAGAACTTAAACAGATAATTAGGGATACGTCAATTTCCATAACTCATATACTACTTGAAGCTAATAATTTGGGATTAGGCGCATGTTGGGTTGCATGGTTTACCCAAGAAGAAATTAGACCAATTTTAAATATACCTTCTGATAAATACGTAGTTGGTATTGTCACTCTTGGTTATGCCAATGAAGCACCAGAAGCTCGTCCAAGAAAAAAACTTGAGGAACTAGTACACTATGAAAGTTGGTAAACTACTTTTTACTTCTTAATATATTGCTGTTAGTTAACAACATGGTAATGTCACCACCTAATGTAGTATATTGATATATAGACTTAATATGTTTCTGTAATTATATGAATAACCATACAAAGTATGGAAAATAATATAATTATAAGAAAGAGGTGTATATAGAAATGAAAAATATTTATAAAAGTGCTGTAGTAGTGGTGGCGTTCCTTACTTTAACTGCTGGAGGATATACATATTCAAAGTATCACAATAAGTTAACTGTTAATAAAGCAGTAACCAGTAATACAGTACCAACCAATACAAAAACTTCATCAAATAGTTATACTGAAAATTCTATAGTTCCATTTTCATCAGATATTGTAATCTACAATTCCCATCCAGATGAAACTTATCTATCTGGTAAGAATATAACTGATGTTGGTGCTTTAATTAATGATGAACTTGCTAAAGTAGGATTAAACAGTAGCTTTATAAAAGTTACAGCACCTAAAGAATATACAAAATCATATGAAAATACACGTAATATAATAACAAAGAATGTAAAGAACTATGCTAGCACAACTCTCTTAGATGTATCTCGAGATGAAAGTAATAATGCTACAACAGATACAAAAAAAATAAGGTTAATACTTACTCAGGCCAGTCCAAGATATGAAGCAAATAAGAAATTCGCTAACCAATTGTTAGAACAGCTAAAAAAGGCTAATGGTGTTACGGCAGAAATAATTGAATTTAAGACAGATACATTGTCATATTTCAATGAGGATTTGTCTAATAATACTATCCTTATTGAGATTGGAAATGATAAGTCTAGTGACAGTGACATTCAACAAAGTGTAAATGTATTAGCTGCATCATTAAAGAACATACAAAATAAATAGTTTCTGTGAAAACATAAGCACACAATATCAATTGTTATTCAAAATTAACAAATTAATACTGTGTGTTTGTATTTTTGCACAGTTTTTTTCTTAGAATCTTTTAACCAATTAGAGGTTTTGAAGCAAAATATTTGTAATTTTAGACTTGTGTGATATATAATTAAACAAGTGAACAATTGTAAGTTATGATGAAGTGAGGGCTTACCTCATCTTGTGGAGGAATAGTAAGCCTATTTTATGTGTTTATATACTTAAATATTGAGTCTGTATACCATGCATGTCAAAAAGCGAATTAGGTAATGAGGCAGCCTATGACCTATTCAAGAAGTATTGATTGAGCCTAATGACCATGATGTTGTAGGATGTACAGTTAAAAATTTCAAGTGAGGTGGTATAAGGTTAGAAGAAATGCTTTCATCCCGTTTTGTGACTTTGGCGAAAGGAATGATTATAAAAATGAATAAATCAAAAGTAGAAAAAGTAAATTTTTATAGCGATATACTTGGTAAAGAGATGTTAATGCTGGTATATTTACCTGAATGCTATAATAGTTCAACTCCTATGCCTGTATTATACTTTCTACATGGGAGAAGTGGGAATGAAAATATAATGTTTGAAATGGATATAAACACCAAAGCTGATGGAATGATAAAAGATGAGGAAATTAAACCTATGATAATTGCATGTCCAAGAATTGAAAACAGCCGAGGATTGAATTCATCCTTAATCTGTAAAGAGGTGTCTGAACTTGGAGATAATAATAGAATCATAAATGTAGGAATGTATGAAGATTACTTTATAAAAGAGATAATACCTTTAACAGATAAAACTTTTAATACTATAAAAGATAGGAAAGGAAGATATATAGGAGGAGCATCTGCTGGTGGTTATGCAGCTCTTCACAATGCATTTCGGCATCAGAATATGTTTTTAAAGGTAGGAGGGCATATGCCTGCCTTAGAACTTCAACTTGAAGATGAAGACAAACCATATTTCAAAAATATGGGTATATGGCAAAAATATGATCCAATACATATTGCAGGAAACAATAATATTTCTTCTGATATTGATGTATATCTTGATGCTGGAGATAAGGATGAAGGGAGATTTTATGAAGGATGTTCAATTTTACATAAAATATTGAAAGAAAAAGGTATAAGTTCTGAAAATCATATATTCCCTGGTAATCACAGTGCTGAATATATACAGTCAAATATTGAAAAATATCTAAAATTTTATGGAGATTAATATATTGTGAACAGGCCTTGTGTAATTTATACAGATAAAACTAATAATTAATAACTATTAAAAAAAGAAAGTCAGAAAAGGTGAGTAATCCGGCTAAGGATTTATTAGATGATAACAGAGTTAAGATACCAAAGCATATTGCTATAATTTGTGATGGAAATGGTAGATGGGCTAAAAAGAAAGGCTTGCCTCGAACTTTTGGACATAAAGCTGGTACAAAGCCAATTGAAAATATTACTAGAGACTGTTTTCAATTTTACCTCAGGATTACCTGATGTTGATTTAATTACTAGAACGAGTGGAGAAATGAGGATAAGTAATTTCTTATTATGGCAGTCTGCAAAAGCTAAGTTATGGTTTACAAATGACTTTTGGCCAGATTTTAGATACGATCATTTGAAAAACGCAATTAAACACTATAATGAAATAGACTTGTAAATTTCTTAAACTTATGTATTTAATGTATACTTAAAATAAAATATAAAGGAGATAGAGGTGTGACAGAATTCTGGGAATCAAGTTTTATAGAAAATCAAATGATGTGGGGATTTGAACCTTCAGACTCAGCAATCTTGACAAAGGACTTTTTCCTTGAAAAGAAAGTTAAGGATATATTGATACCTGGTATTGGATATGGTAGAAACGCAAGAGTTTTTATTGACAATGGAATAAATGTAACAGGTATTGAGATTTCAAAAACAGCCATTGATTTGGCAAGGCAAAATGGGCTTAATATTAGTATTTTTCATGGTTCAGTAAATGACATGCCTTTTGATAACAAACTTTATGATGGTATATTTTGTTATGCACTTATTCACTTATTGAATAATCGAGAGAGAGAGAAGTTCATTAAAGATTGCTATAATCAGCTAAAGCCAAACGGATATATGATTTTTACGGCTATTTCAAAAGAAGCTCCAATGTTTGGAAAGGGCAAACAACTGAGTAAAGACTATTTCGAGATAATGGAAGGATTAAAAATGTTTTTTTATGATTCTGACTCGATAAAACAAGAATTTGGAAAATATGGACTGATAGAATCTTGGAAAATTGCTGAGCCACATAAGAATATGGAAAATAAACCTCCATTTAAATTTATAATGGTAAAATGTGAAAAGGAACTATAATTACATAATTAAAAAAAGTTGAGGATTAACAATGAGCAAATGAAAATTATGGTTTTAAGTAGAGACGGAACAGCTATTAAATAGTATTTACATAAGAAGTAAAGATACGCAAAGGATGTCGCCAACATTTCCGACAAAACCCATGCTAAGGAATGAAATTTATTAATATTTTATAATTCACCCCGGTTAAGCTATAGTGAGGCATTATATACAATGGTATAAATAACTTAATAAATATGAATTTGAGGTGAGCTGCTATGGACAAATATACAAGAGAAGAATTGTTAGAAGCCCTACCAATTGTATCTTCAACTATCAGTAAATGTGAAAAAATACAGCTAAAATTTGCGGAGGGTACCTCTCAACACACACTCCTTAAGAACAGGATAAAAGCAATGTATATTTCAAAATCATTGATAACAGATGAAAATGTTATGGACAAATATACAAAAGAAGAATTGATAGAAGCACTACGCCCCGTATCTTCAATTATCAGCAAATGTGAAAAAGCACAGCTAAAATTTGCGGAGGGTACCTCTCATCACACACGCTTTAAGAACATAATAAAAGCGATGTATATTTCAAAGTTATTAATAACAAATGGAATTAGTAAAAGAGGTTAATTTCCAGAACAATACTTGTGTTACAAGTGTAATTTATTATGTCTTAATTTATGTTTTTGGGTAAAGATAATATTACCATTGAACTGGAGAATTAAGCTGAAGATAGGAGAAGAGATTATGAAAAGTGAAAAGGAAAAAATGTTAGCAAGTGTTTATTATAACGCTGGTGATGAAGAATTGAGCAAAGAAAGAGAATACGCAAGAAACTTAACTTTTGAGTTTAATCATACAAGACCAAGTGAAAAAGATAAAAGAAAGAAAATTATAAAGCAATTGATAAATGCTAAAGGCTCTTTTTATGTTGAAGCACCCTTTAATTGTGATTATGGCTATAACATTGAAGTGGGTGAAAACTTTTATGCTAATTATAGTTGCATAATACTCGACGTGAATAAGGTCAAAATTGGAGATAATGTACTTTTAGCACCAAATGTTCAAATCTATACCGCTACTCACCCTATTAACCCTACTGAAAGACTCAATGGTAAAGAGTCCGGTAAGCCGATTGCTATAGGAAATAATGTTTGGATTGGTGGCGGAGCAATAATATGTCCAGGAGTAAAAATTGGAGATAACGTAACAATAGGAGCAGGTAGTGTCGTGACTGAAGACATACCTGATAATGTGATTGCAGCTGGAAATCCATGCAAGATTATTAAAAATATTTAATGCTGCGGAATATAATTATATGTATTAACAGCATATAGCTTGCTCCTAGGAGTAAGTAAAGATTTATTAGAAAGTGATAATACAGGTGATTACGAATGTGCAATAGAAGGTTATCTAAATCTTATTTTTATTTATAATTCATATGGGATTGCTATTACTTATTTTATTGGTTGTCTCTAAAGATAATGAAATAAATAATTTAAAATCCAAATGTCTGGTGATTATAATAGGGTTACTTATGTTTATTATTAACTATATAGTGTCGTTTTCTTTTTATAAAGTGTCACAAGTGTAAATTGTTTCGTACAAATAACATCTTAAAAGGGGAAAAATAAAATGATAGGAAAAATAAAAAAAGAATGTTCAAATCATGTAAAGTTTAATGATATGTATATAGAGAAAGATTATAAACTAAACTTAAGAAAAGAAACTGAACATTTTATAATTCATTATACTGAATTTGATAAGACATGTATAGATAAAATTTCGGATGTTCTTGAAAATAGTTATAATAGGATTACTAATAACCTCAATCAACAACTCCAAAAAAAATTGATTATAGAGGTTCATCCAGATCGTAATCAACTTCATATCGCTTTAGGATTTCCAAATGCACCTGACTGGATAAGAGGAGGACTTGGAATAGGTAAGATTGTAATAGCATCACCTTTAAATCCACCACCAGGTTCAGAATTCTATAATGTGTTAAATACAGCCGTTCACGAATTTGTACATATCATAGTAAATAAAATAAATGAGGACACACCAAGATGGTTAAATGAAGGAATTGCATGTTATGAAGCAAAAGACAATAGTGAAAACTGGATAGTAAAAACTGTTGGGAATGGATTAGTAAATAATATTCTTCCTACATTTAAAGATTTAGATACTGGGGTGGATTTTGAAACGTTTTTCAAACGTAATGGGTATCAATACTCATATACTATAGTAGAATCAATAATCAAATTATTTGGATATGATAAGTTGCGTAAATTAATAAAAACGCCAAATAGTTTTGTAGAGATTTTTGGCATAACCGAAGATGAACTTCAAAATCAATGGATTGATTATATAAAAGTGAACTACTTGTTAAATTAGACAATTATAATTTCTAAGATGATTGGAGCTGATTTTTCCACCCAGGTTTCATATCGTTTTGCATAATAGTTATCAGTACCTTTATATTGTTCTCTAAGCTCTTTTTCAATTTTATAAAGTTACTATTATGGATACAATAAAGTATAATTAGTTATATTAAAAATTAATTTATGGAGGAAAAAATATGGCTTTAAGAGAATCTAATATAGATATTCATATATCTTCTGACTTAGTACCATTGCTTGACGATTTAGCACATAGAAACAGTGTAAATGATAATGTAAGAATATCCATAGCTATTAGCTTATTTGTAGCAAAGACAGTTTCTCTTGCTAGAGCAGCAGAAATTGCAGAGTTATCTTTAAATGATTTTATATATAAGTTAAAAATAAAGAAAATTCCTTGGGGTGAATATTCAGAGGAAGATGTTGTTCAAGATGATATTGCAGTGAAAGATTTGCTCAGGGAATTAGGAGAAGGAAAGAATGGCTAAGGTAGTTTGTAATGCAAGTCCAATGATAGGACTAAGTATTATTGGTATTGGTAAGGTAGACTTGTTGTGGAAGATATTTGATGAAGTCTTTATTCCAGAAGAAGTTTATAATGAAGTAGTAAGTAATAATAAATATAGTAACTATGGAGAACATGAAATTAAAGAAGCTTTAAATAATGGAAATATAAAATTATACAAGGTTAAACATAAAAATTTCTACAAAAGAATAAAACTGTATTAGCTGCAAATAAAATTGCTCGTAAGTCTGGTTTTGAAATAGGAACTCTATGTTTTAAAGTTGGAGCTTCTGAATTACATAGCGATTGCAAAGCAAATGAAGTGCTGTCTACTAAAAAGGGTCAAGGCGTAAAGTCAGCAGAAGGAAAAATTAGATACTGGCTTCCTGTGAAAGATTGCGATAACGTTTATGTTCATATTACATTAGACCCTAATACTATTGAGTAAGAGTAAAATAGTTATGGATATACTTATAGGTCTAGTGGGAGCATCGTTGTTATGTACTGCAAAGTAAGTTACACAATTTAGAAATTTGTATTAGATATCTTATTAAATCTAGACACTACATATTTAATGTTTAATTAAGCTACCTGTTAAAAAATAAAACTAGAGCGTTTTTCACTCTAGTTGCTGAACAAAATCAATAACTTACGTCACAAGTATTATACTATGCGAAACAATAATCTACATATTATTAATGGAATAAGACTTACACATGTTAAAATGACATATAGATTTTAGTAATTGGAGGGATAGAAATGCGAATAGGTTTTTTTGACTCTGGCATTGGAGGCATTACTGTATTACATGATACATTAAAAATGTTACCTAATGAAGATTATATATATTATGCAGATACATTAAACGTTCCATATGGGCCAAAACCCAAAGATAAAGTTAAAAAGTATATTTTTAATGCTGTAGAGTTTATTATCCAACAGGGAGTTGAGGCAATAGTTATTGCTTGCAATACTGCTACAAGCGTAGCAATCAAAGAGTTAAGGGCTAAATACAGTATTCCAATCATTGGTATGGAGCCTGCCATAAAACCTGCTATTGAAGAAAACAAAAATATAAATAAACGAGTTCTGGTAACTGCTACAGCCTTGACTGTGAAGGAAGAAAAACTGCAAAATCTTATCGCCAAATTAGATAATGAACATCTCGTCGACTTGTTACCTCTTCCAGGATTAGTCCAATTTTCGGAAAGACTTGAGTTTAATGAAGAAATAGTAGTACCTTATCTTAAAGAACAGTTATTTAAATATGATTTAAGTAATTATGAAACTATTGTTTTAGGGTGTACCCATTTTTCTTATTATAAGGACATGTTTAGAAAATTACTTCCATCACATGTAAATATAATCGATGGAAACATTGGTACTGCAAAAAATCTAAAAAGAATTTTGAAAGAAATGAATTCCTTAAATGAAGGTAATGGTAGTATTACTTTCTATAATTCAGGATTCAAGATTGAGGATAAAGCTGAATTAGATAAATATAACAGACTATTCAAAAGGCTGGATACCATCAATGAATAAAATTAATTTTGGAAATTCTAATATTAAGAAGCAATATTCTTAGAAGTATTAAAGGAATATTAGATTATTGTATAACTGCTTTGGAATAATGGTAACCTACTAAAAAGAATTACTATTGAGGTGATAAATTTGAGAAAATCACTTTTTGCTTTATTTTTAGTGTTATTAATAATTTTTAATATTCCGTTAAATATTAAGGCTTCTTCATATAATTATGCTAAATTTGGATTAAAAGAACATTATATTACATATGTATAAACATAAAAAAATAAGAGTCACCCCCACAATAGAAAGTGACTTTTATTCTGCAATTGAAGCTGCCAATAAAAATTTTTGCTACATTTTTAAATATCTGAAAGAGTATCTTTGGCAATACATTTCTGTAAATCCTTGAAATTATTATGATAATATCCCATAGTAATTTCCAGTGAACTATCTCCAGCCGTTGACTTTACATCTAACGGATTACTTCTGTTTTTGATTAAGTTAGTTATTTATTACTTTTAATAGCTTCTTTATATCTGAATTGGTTAAGGGTTGCTTTTCATTCTTTACTTCTCTTACCTTTTTAACTCGTTCATTAATACGCTCTTTAACATATCCTTCCTGTTCCAAGAACTGCAAATATACCTTTAAATACCTAATACGAATATTAACAGTATTTGGACTTACCTTCTCCAACATGTAGGAAATGTAGCCTCTAATCAAAGTTATGTCATATCGAATTTGCTTATCCGAATAGACTTCATTTATGTAATTATTTAGATACAGGAAACTTCTGTCATAATCGTACATACTGAGTGGTGAAAGGTTTTGAGAGCGTTTGTAGATGAGAAATTCATTCTGTTTGTTCATGAAATCTTGAATTGTGAAATAGGTTTTTCTTAATCCTTTTACTTCTGTTTCAACCCCTATCGGAGTTACTTTTTCTGTTAATTGTAGTTCTTTTATGAGTTGCTAATCGTTTTAAATGTTATATTTCAATTTATGATATTGGAATATAATGTATATTTTAAAAATTATGGATACTATGCAAATTTGAGTACGGACAAATCTATATCATTACACTATATTACTAATGTGTTATTTAAAAGAATAATATGTAAATTTTTCTTAACTCGTTCATAAATTCACATTAATATTAAAGTAGTACTATAAGTCTATAGGAAAAAATTAGTGGAGGTATTTAAATGGAAAAAACAGTAGAGCAGATAAACTTGGCTCAGGGTAAGGCTGTCAATAAGAGAGATAAGAAAAAAATCGTAAGTGCTTTGGAACCATATTTCTATATCATTCCATGTATGGTGATATTTTTAGCATTTACTTATCTCCCATTTTTTAAAACTATATATTTAAGCTTATTTAATACAAATGCCCAAGGAGAAATAAGTTCTTTTGCTGGATTGTCTAATTATATTGATTTATTTAAGTCACCGTCTTTTATTAATAGTATAATTGTTACTTTTAAATATGTGATTGTGACCGCAGTGCCTTCCATATTGATAGGGTTAATGCTTGCACTTATTTGTAATAACAAATTAAAATTTAAAGGACTATTTAGTATAATGTATGCTATGCCTATGGCAGTATCTTCTGCATCGGCAGCTATAATATGGATGCTTTTATTTAATCCCAGTATAGGCTTTATAAATTTCTTATTAAAGAGGAATATAGGGTGGCTTACAAGTCCATTTTGGGGATTTATCTCAGTGTCCATAGTTGGTATATGGCTTAATAGTTGCATAAATTTTATATTTATAACTTCAGG
Source organism: Candidatus Clostridium eludens (assembly GCF_045310515.1). NCBI lineage: Bacteria > Bacillati > Bacillota > Clostridia > Eubacteriales > Clostridiaceae > Clostridium > Candidatus Clostridium eludens. The sequence goes on from NZ_JBJHZX010000011.1 coordinate 66,494, forward strand.
ACTTAAAAATATTCCCAAGGAATTAGTGGAAAGTGCATATATAGATGGAGCAAATTATTTTCAGGTGTTGAAAAGTGTGATACTGCCCTGCCTCTCACCTACGCTTTTTTTTGTTTTAATTATCAATATTATAAATGGATTTGAAACGTTTGGACAGATAAATATAATGACATTGGGTGGACCTGCTGAAGCCACTAATGTACTTGTGTACTCTATTTATAGAGATGCATTTTTTAATAATAGATTTGGTGCGGCCAGTGCGGAATCAATAATTTTATTCTTATTAATGTTTGTAATAACATTAATGCAATTCAGTTATGAGAATAGAAAGGTGTTTTATAAATAGAGATACTAAAATATAGGAAAGGAATGTATAGATGAAAAAAAATATAAATAAAATGGTTCTTTACATAGTGAATATAGTATTTGGATTAATAACAATAGCACCTATTTTATATGCTTTAGCTATTAGTCTTATGCCTCCTGATCAAATATTTTCATATCCACCTAGGCTAATACCTAAAAAGCTGTATTTTCAAAATTATAGAGATGCACTGAATACGGCACCTATAATAAAATTCATAGTAAATAGTTTTATTGTATCTATGGGAGTAACCATAGGTCAGATAGTAACATCTTGCTTATCAGCTTTCTCGTTTTCCTTTTTTAATTTTAAAGGAAAGAGAATACTCTTTATAGCTATGATTGCAACTATGATGATTCCTGCTGAATCAATTATGATATCAAATTATTTGACTGTGGGTTATTTTGGGTGGCTGGACAGTTATAAAGCGCTTATTATTCCATATTTAAGTGCTACCATGGGAATATTTATGATGAGACAGTATTATCTCACACTTCCTAAAGAGCTCTATGAAGCTGCAAAAATAGATGGATGTAATAGTTTTAAGTTTTTTACTAGGATAGTATTCCCTATGTCAAGACCTGTAATAGGATCACTTGGTGTGTATACTTTTTTAGTTACATGGAATCAGTACTTATGGCCGCTTCTTGTGACAAGTAAGGATAGTGCCAGAACCGTTCAGATAGGTATAAGTATGCTGCAGTTTTCGGAAAATCAATCTTTTGGATTAATAATGGCTGGTATTGTAATGGTAATAATGCCTTCTATTATAATATTTATATTTGGACAAAAGCAGCTCGTAGAAGGAATGACCTCTGGTGCAGTAAAAGGTTAAGCTTATGTGCTAATTACTTTGAGAGGAGAAAAATAATGAAAAAGAAATTTATAAGTTTATTAATGGCTTCCTTAATGATAGGAGGTATCTTAACTGGTTGCGGTAACAGTGGAAATGCTAGTAAGCCTGTGGAGATTACATTCTGGCATTCCATGTCCGGTAAAAATGGTCAAGCACTTACAAAGATGGTAAATGATTTTAATAACTCCCATAAAGACATTAAAGTAAATGCACAATATCAAGGAAAATACGATGATGGTATAAATAAATTAAAAAGTGCAGAAAGAACCAAAAATGGCCCTGATGTTATGCAGGTATATGACATAGGTACTAGATTTATGATAGATAGCGGGTGGGTTAAACCAATTCAGGATTTTATAGATGATGAGAAATATGATACATCAAACTTAGAACCTAATATAGCAGGATATTATACAGTTAATGATAAATTATACTCAATGCCATTTAACTCATCGACTCCTATAATGTACTATAATAAAGATTCTTTTAAAGCGGCAGGATTAAATCCGGATAGTCCGCCAAGGACGTTTTCAGAACTGGAACAGGATATGGTCAAGCTAACTAAAAAAGATAATTCCGGGAAAGTCACTCAATATGGATATTCAATGGCTATATATGGTTGGTTTTTTGAACAATTTATAGTCAAGCAGGGACAATATTATGCAAATAATGGAAATGGAAGAAAGGCAGCTCCAACAGCTGTAGAATTCGATAAAAATGGCTCAGGATTAAAAATACTAAATGAATGGCAGGAACTAGTCAAGTCTGGTAATGCAGGTAATTTTGGAAGAAATGAAGATGATACGGAAAATGCATTTATAGCAGGTAAAACGGCAATATATATTGAATCAACAGCAGATTTATCTGCCGTGCTAAGTGGAGTCGGCGGAAGGTTCCAGATTGGAACTGCATTTTTGCCATCATTTGATGGAGTACAGGATGGTGGTGTTTCGATAGGAGGAGCTTCATTATGGGCAATGAATAGTAATGATAAAGAAAAGGAAAAAGCAACCTGGGAATTCATAAAATACATGGTATCACCAGATGAACAGGCTTACTGGGCTACACAAACAGGATATTTTCCTGTGACTAAAAAAGCCTATGATGTTCAATTGATGAAGGATAATTTAAAGCAGAAGCCTCAATTCCAGACTGCAATAGATCAGCTTCATGCATCACCAGCTGTAGCTAAAGGAGCACTTATGTCAGTATTTCCTGAAGCAAGGCAGACTGTTGAAACAAATATAGAGCAGATGCTTCAAGACAAACAGACTCCAGAGGAATGTGTTAAAAACGCAGCAAGTAGTATAAATACAGCCATACAAAAATATAATAAAGAAAACAAAAAGTAAAGAGGGAACTTTAGGTATGATTAAAACTTTAAATATTGCACATAGAGGCTTCAGTGGATGTTTTCCTGAAAATACTATGATGGCCTTTGAAAAAGCAGTAGAAGCAGGTGCAGATGGGATAGAAACAGATCTTCATATGACTAAAGATGGCGTTATAGCCATTTGTCATGATGAAACTGTAGATAGAACCACAGATGGAACTGGATTTATAAAAGATCATACTTATGCTGAAATAAGAAAATTTAATGCTGGAAAGGGAGAAAAAATTCCAAGTATAGATGAAGTTTTAAATTATATAAAAGACAAAAATTTACTTTTAAACTTAGAACTTAAGAATGATATTATTGAGTACAATAACTTAGAAAAGAATACAGTAGATAAAATATATGAATACAAACTAGAAAAAAATGTAATAATATCTTCTTTCAATTACTCTTCTATACAAAAAGTGAAGCAGTATGATAGTAATATAAGCACAGGGTTATTGTATGATTACCATATTTACAAACCCTGGAAATATGCAAAAAAAATCGGAACTAACGCGCTTCATCCATTTTTTTTACTGGTTATGAATAAAAAAATAGTTAGTGATATTAAAAAGAACAACATACGTATAAACACATATACAGTAAATGAAGAAAGATATATGAAAAGACTTATAAATTTAGGGGTGGATGGTATCATAACCAACTATCCAAATGTGCTTCAAAGGTTGATTCATTAGAGAATGATATTTAATAGGAAGGAATATGATAGAAATGGCGGATCTATCCTTAAGACATATATATAAAATATATTTAGGCGATGTTGAAGCAATTAAGGATTTTAACTTAGAAATAAAGGACAAAGAATTTATAGTGTTTGTAGGTCCTTCTGGCTGCGGAAAATCTACTGTCCTTAGAATGATTGCAGGTCTTGAAGAAGTAACCAAGGGAGAGATTTACATAGGAGGTAACCTTGTAAACGAGGTAACACCTAAAGATAGAGATATTGCTATGGTCTTTCAAAACTATGCATTATATCCACATATGACTGTATATGAAAATATGGCCTTTGGACTTAAAATTAGAAAGATATCAAAATATGAAATAGATAAAAAAGTTAAAGAAGCAGCAGAAATATTGGATATATCCCATTTGTTGAGTAGAAAACCTAAAGAATTATCTGGTGGCCAAAGACAAAGAGTTGCTATGGGAAGAGCTATAGTAAGAAATTCAAAGGTGTTTTTAATGGATGAACCACTGTCAAATTTAGATGCTAAATTAAGAGTTAGGATGAGAACGGAAATATTTAAACTTTACAAAAAATTGCAGACTACGTTTATATATGTTACCCACGATCAAATAGAAGCAATGACACTTGGTACAAGAATTGTTGTAATGAAAGATGGTGTTATCCAGCAAGTTGCTACTCCACAGGAAATATATAATCATCCCGTAAATATATTTGTAGCTGGATTCATTGGAAGCCCACAAATGAATTTTATACATGCTAGGTTGAGATACATAAATGGAAGACTTAAAGCTTTATTTGAAGGTGAAGAGATAATTCTAGGGGATATTATGTCTGAATTTCTAGACCAACGAGGTTATGCAGATAAAGAAGTAATAGTGGGAATAAGGCCTGAGAATATAAGCCTTATGGAAGAGGATACCAATAGTCAAAATTGTGGAATAGAATTTAATATAGATTTAACAGAACTTATGGGAGCGGAGAGCTATGTATATTTATCTAAAAATAAAATTAATGTAATAGCCAGAATAAATGGTATAGTAAATGTTAAGTCAGGTGATAAGCTAAAATTAGCTCTAGAGTCTAATAAAATTCATATTTTTGATAATGAAACACAACTAGCAATTTTATAGTGGGGATGTAGTAAGCGAAGTATTAATCCTTTCGGGTTTTATACTGGCAACATGTTCAGTAATCACACCCTAATTTTATTACAATAGATTAATGACCTCAGCAAATAAGTTGAATGGAAATTTTTACATTGCAGCAGTATTAAATAAGTCATGGAGAAATACACTTGGGTAATTTATTGCAATAACACAATTTTCTAAGTTTTAGCTCTTTGATAAAGTATCACTATACCAGGAGATTAGAATAGTATATAAAGACCACGTTGAAGTAATATATTCTACGTGGCTTTTGACTTTTGAAGAAAAGTAATCCACAATGCTATACTAATAGTTTAGCTTAACAAAGTCTTATTGGTAATCATCACTAAAATTATTCATGTTGATTACCAATATTTCGATTCTTGTAAATGCAAAAATGCTAATTTAAAAATTCTATAATACCAAGTATTATTAGCAATATACCTGAAAATAATGGTGCATATTTACCGAAAAGTTTACCTAATACATGATTACCTATAGCTTGACCGAATATAATTGTAAGGATACTTAATATAAATGTAGATACGACTGTAAATTGAATACTAACTCCTGTTATACTTGCAGCTACTCCAGTTCCTAAGTTGTTGAAGGTTAATCCGAATGCTACAAGGATGGATTCTTTCATGCTTATGTCACCAGAGTTATCTGAATCTGATTTTTCAGCATATTCAATCATATCATGAATATTTTTCAAGGCAAGTTCCTTTGACTTGGTATTGTTTATAAGCTTTAATATGCTCTGAATTACAAAATATACTCCCAAGATAACAATAGCTACGGCACCTAAACCATTAGCTATATAGTGAGGCAAAAATTTTGATATATACGCCCCAATTGACATAGATAAAAAAGTTCCGGTAGATGTTACAACTGCTATTATAAGATTTGCAATTATACTCACATTTATTCTCTTTATTCCGTAAGCTATTCCTACAACTATATTATCCAGGTTAGAGGATAAGCTAAACAATAATGCAGATAAAAGCAATGCCATATGTGTTCTCTCTCTTTTTATTAGTTACATTATAATATATGGATTGTAAATTTATATGGTGATTAAGAATTTATAAAGGTCTTTTTAAATTATGCTAATAGAATTTTTATTACATCGTATTTTCCTTATTAAGTTGTATAATTAAAATATTCTTTATTAATAAAAATGTAAATTGTTATCAATTGATAATAATAACTACATATATATTATCAAAAAAAGTGTTTACAATAGAGAATTCAAAGCATATAATAAACGTGAAGTTATTATCAAATGAAAGTAAAGAAGGTAATAAAATAATTGTTAGGTGAGGCTCCTATGTATAGGATATAGGCTACTGCCCAAAAACATCGAGAGATGCCAATGGGTCAACAGGTACTACCGAATTAAGGTTTTACTTAATGTAGCTGGGGTTAACTCAAAGCCACATAGTGCTAAAGCTCAACGAAGAAATAATAATTTGTTGTTTTGACGAGCTTTTAAAGGCTCTTTTTTATTGTATAAATTACCTTCATATATTTGTGTAATAATACATATAAAAATAATTTTAAATTATAGGTCCAAGGGAGTGATGAATTCAATGGAAGATGGCTCGCATTATAAATATGGCCATATAAAAATTAGAAATTTGTTGCTGAAAAATATAATAAGGGTGTACTTGCATTAAACTTTGCATTGTTCACCCTGCAGGAAAAGGAGTGTGTTCAATGCGATTTAGAAGTGCTTATCTAAGTAGAATATTAGGTAATAAAATTTATACGGCTAATAAAGAAGTTATAGGAACTTTGAAGGATTTAGCTGTTGATATAAATTTTCAAAATCCCAAAATTACGATTGCTGTTATCAAGGCAAAAGAAGGGATAAAATTTATTGATTTTAATAATATTGATGTTTCTAAAGAAAAAGGACAATATGTTTTGACATGTAATAAAATTGAAAGTAAAGATTTAGGTAACTATATGCTATTGAAAAAGTTTGTCTTGGATAAACAAATTATTGATGTTAATGGCAGAAAAGTAGTTAGGGCTAATGATATTAGATTAGTTATATTACCTTATGGTATGTTTGCTGTAGCAGTAGATATCGGTATTGATGGATTATTGAGAAGGATTGGAATTGCTAAACCATTAAAGAGATTGGGATTTAAAGTATCTAGTAAGCTTATGATGTGGGATGATATTCAGACAGCTTTTACATCAAAAGACATTTTACTTTCGAAAACTTATAATAAATTATCTACACTTCACCCTTCAGATCTTGCGGATATAATTGAAGATTTTGATGTAAATACGGGGGTAATCATTTTCTCAAGTTTAGATAATGCAAAAGCTGCAGATGTATTAGAAGAATTAGAAGAAGACGTGCAGGTGAGATTGCTCAGAAAACTACCTACAGATAAGGCAGCTGATATCCTAGAAGAAATGCCAGCTGATGAAGCAGCTGATGTATTAGATGGACTAAATGAAAATAAAGCAGAAGAATTGCTTAGCAATATGGAAAAAGAAGCTTCAGATGAAATAAGAGAACTTATGGAATATGAGGAATATCTGGCTGGAAGCCTTATGAATACTGATTTTATATCATGTCCAGCTGACTATACAGTAGCTGATGTAATAAATGACATCCGTGAATCAGTAAATGAAATTGATCAAATTTATTATGTTTATGTTGTAAGTGACACTCATAAACTTATTGGAGTAGTATCTTTAAGAGATTTAATTATTTCTGACCCTGATAAAAGATTAGGAAATATTATGGCTAAAGAACTTATATATATGAAGGATACAGATGAAACAACCGGTTTAGTTAAAGCTATATCAAAATATAATTTATTTGCCATACCTATAGTTGATGAACAAATGCACCTAAGAGGAACCGTAAATATAAATGATGTTGTTCATGAATTTACCAAGAATAACAAAAGATACAGATAATTGGGGGTGAGAATATGAATGCAAAAAGAAAAACATGGATAGGAAATTTATTAATATTTTTAAGTATTTTAGGTCCTGGAATTATAACAGGTAGTGTTGATAATGATGCAGGTGGTATTACAACATATTCTGTAGCTGGTGCAACTTATGGTTATAAATTACTTTGGTCATTAATTCCATGTTTCATAGTTCTTCTTGTGGTACAGGAAATGAATGCTAGAATGGGCATAGTTACAGGAAAAGGTTTGGCAGACTTAATTAGAGAAAATTTTGGTGTTAAGGTAACTTTCTTTATATTCATTGGGTTAATTATTGCAGATATAGGAAATACAGCTACTGAGTTTGCAGGTGTTGCAGGTAGTATGCAAGTTTTTGGAATAAGCAAATATATATCGGTGCCACTAGCAGCTATTGCCGTATGGATTTTAGTTGTAAAGGGTACTTATAAGACCACGGAAAAAATATTCTTGATTTTTAGCATATTTTTGTTATCATACATTGGTTCAGCAATTCTTGCTAAACCAGATTGGCATGAAATAGGTAGTGCTTTGGTTCATCCTACTATTGAAACTAACTTTGATTATATAGGTATGGTTATTGGTATGGTAGGAACTACTATTGCACCTTGGATGCAGTTTTATATGCAATCAGCAGTTATTGAAAAAGGGCTAAAAATTGAAGACTTTAAATATGAATTCTGGGATGTAGTTGTTGGTAGTATTATTACAGTAGTTGTTGCTTTCTTCATAATTGTAGCTTGCGGAGCAACACTTCATAAAAGTGGAATTCAAATAAATGAGGCTAAAGATGCCGCAGTAGCATTAAAACCACTTGCTGGGGCCTTTGCTTCTCAAATTTTTGCTTTTGGATTGTTTATAGCTTCTATTTTTTCAGCTACAATACTTCCGTTAGCTACAGCATTTTATATTTGTGAAGCTTTTGGTTTTGAAGCTGGGATAGATAAAACATTAAAAGGAGCACCAGAGTTTTTTACGTTATTTACTATAATAATTGTTATTGGAATTGGCATCATATTGATTCCGGGAGCACCTTTGATTCAGATAACATTGTGGTCACAGATTATAAATGGTGTGTTATTGCCAGTAGTTTTAATTTGTATGATGCTTATGGTAAATAATAAGGAAATTATGGGTGAGTACGTAAATAGTAGAGTTAAAAATATAGTTGGATGGGTAACTATTGTAGTGTTAATTATACTAACAGCTGTTTTAACTTTTGAGCCTATTGTAACTGTCTTTAAAAAATAAAAACTAATACAAAAAAGATCACTTTTAAAGTGTTCTTTTTTCATATAATATAACCTAGTTTATTCCTATTAAAATTAACATAATTTCTGTTGCAATATTAGTTTTTTTTCTAAACATCTAAATTAGTTTGGACAGTTATTTAGATAAAATATGAATGATTTACATAAAAGGTAAGAAGAATTGTTATAATAATCATATAAATGATAGAGTTTTGTATATGGTGCTTGTTGAAGTGTTTAATGCCATGGTGGAAAATAAGTATTATTTTATAGAGAAGTGGAAGGAAGGATTACAGGGTGGGAATGTCTTAATTAGATATAAGGTAAAACAGTCTATAAGAATTATTGATAAGGCAAAGTCAATAAAGAATTTTATGCGGATTTATTTTTGGGGAATACAAGAAAAATGTAGATGAAGAAATGATTGACAAAAATATATCTGTAATATAACATGTTTTTATTAGAGCAAGCAATACATTTGAAATATCAAATGTGTAGGGCTGGGCCTTTACTGGCAACAGGTAGTAATTTAGATCTGTGGGACTATGACTTTTTGGCCATAGTTTCACAGTTTTTTAATTTTAGAGGAGGAATTCATTTATGATTACTTCTGATAGAAGAGTTAAAATTGCTTTTTTATCAATTTTATCAAACACAACACTTATAATTTTTAAAATTATAGCAGGTATTTTAAGTGGATCAGTAAGTATTATTTCTGAAGCAATACATTCAGGAATGGATCTGATAGCATCACTGGTTGCATTTTTGTCAGTCAGACATTCTGTAAAGCCTGCTGATAGGAAGCATCCTTACGGTCATGGGAAAATAGAGAATATTTCTGGCATAGTGGAAGGACTTTTGATTTTTGTCGCTGCTGCAATGATTATTATTGAAGCTTTTAAGAAGATATTTCAGCCTGTTGAAATCGCACAATCAACTATTGCAATTGGGGTTATGATTGTTTCAGCACTTATGAATTTTGCTGTGTCAACAAAATTATACAAAGTTTCACAAGAAGAGGATTCGATGGCTCTTGAGGCAGATGCTCTTCACTTGAAAACTGATATCTACACATCTCTGGGAGTAGGCATTGGAATTCTTCTTATCAAGCTTACAGGACTTCTTATACTCGATTCAATTGTTGCAATACTTGTAGCATTGCTGATAATCAAGGAAGCATGGCAGCTTTCCCAAAATGCCTTTAACTACCTTATTGATGCAAGATTATCTGATGAAGAAGAAGCCGAGATAGAAAAAGTCATAAGACAACACAGGTATCAATTTATAGATTATCATAAGCTCAAAACAAGAAAGTCAGGCAATATGAAGCATATTGACTTTCATATTACCGTTGACCCTCATCTTACAGTCAAAGAAACGCATGATGTTATTGGAAACCTGAAGAAGGATATGAACAAAAAATTTAAAAATACCCGGGTAAATATTCATATAGATCCGTATAAAAAAGAAAAGAGTTAGAAATTTAAGATATCATTTAACTATTCAGCTATTATATATTGATTTTTTACAAATGGTAAATACGATATATTGTGCTGTCAATAACTGATTAGTGCATTTTATGCAATATTTAAAGCCAAGTGTATCTATATATTTTAGTACAGCAGAAAAACTTACTGAATTTTTTCAGTACGCTTATAATTGTGGTTTTGATTGGTGGAGGCGAGCCGAATGAAGTTTCATACACACTTTCTCGTAGTGAAATTAATAATAAACAAAAACTTGATAGATTAATGACCTCAACAAATAAGTTGAATGGAAATTTCTGTATTCCAGTAATATTAAATAAGTCATGGAAAAATATACTTCTGAAAAAACCTTAGTGGGCATCACAGAAAGCACGGTTAAAAAAAGGCATTATTACGTTACAAAGTAGAGATAAAAAAGTAATAGTAAATTTCAAAGAAAAACCACATAATGTCTGGATGCATTAAAATGATCCAAGTGATTGATTAAAGGAAAGCATTGATAAAAATTTTTGTACCGGGTGATTATTAGTCCTATAGATAAAATAACTGTTTATTTGAGGTGCATCAAAATCAATTAAGGGTATGTAAATCAGGGAATTACTTTCTATATGGGATTCAACGATGCTTCTGGGCAAAAAACTATAACCAATACCGTCAAGTAAATACTGTATGAGTTTTGTGCTGTTATCAATCTCAAATAGAAATTGATAATAAGGAGGAAATAATGTACGTATAAATTGTCCTGTTTCTTGTAATACAAGATCACACATGAGATAATCTATTTTTAACAAATCATTTTTATAGATGCCATTTACAAAGGAATTATTTTTAGGACTGGTAACGAGGAGCAGCTTATCTGAAACAAAAGGAATACATTGATATCCAGGCTTTTTAAAAAATATGTAGGAAAAAACTATATCCAGTAGTTGGTCTTCTAATATTTGCAGTAGGTCCTGAGAATGATCAAGTATTACTTTGACTGATGTGTCGTGACTAGAGAGTAGAAAAGAATAGATAATAGGATATAAATGACATTCATAAATAGTATTGGCACTTCCAATTCGAAGCGTGTTTTTATAAAAATCTGCTTCAGTCATTTCTTGTATGGCGTTTTTCTCTAATTCCAGAATTCTTTTTGCATATTTTTTGAATAGAATACCTTCGGAAGTCAGCTTTACATGTTTTTTATCTCGGATGAATAATTTCTTACCTATTTCTTTTTCTAATTCAGCAATGCGGTTTGTGACAGTTGATTGTGCTACAAATAATTTTTCGGCTGTAAGTGAAAAATTTCTTAACTTTGAGAGTATAAGAAAAGTCTTTAGGTTCTGTGTGTTCATTTTAAAACTCCTTTTATTATTCGATAAACGAATTAATAGTATTTATAAAATTTATTTAACAAATACTAACATACGTATTATAATAAGTCAAGATAGTGCCGGGGAAACAGAGTGAAAGGAGATGTGTTGAAATGAATGAAACTCATGAAAACAAATATAAAAAGTGGATGATCTTTGCAGTGACTGGCATGGCCAATTTAGTTGTATCATTTTCTATAAACAGTTTGAACCTTGCACTTCCAACATTGGCAAAAGAATTTGGGGTGAGTGAGAACAACGTCAGCTGGCTGGCACTAGTATACTCACTGATACCATGCTGTACTCTGCTGATCTTGGGGCGCACGGCAGAACTTTATGGGTACAAACGACAGTTTAAAACTGGCTTTTTATTTTTTGGAGTAGTGTGTATTGCAGCACCATTATTGTCGGTAAATTTAGGAGTATTGATTTTTTTTAGATGTTTACAGGGAGTTGGGTATAGTATTATGGTTTCTATTACACAGGCAATTGTTAGTCGGACCTTTGGTTCAAGGGAACACGGTAAGGCTCTCGGTATGAATTCTGTATTTATTTCCATAGGGTTGGCTGCAGGGCCTACAATTGGCGGATTTTTGTTAACTCATTTCTCATGGCATGCTATTTTCTATTTCAATGTACCATTCTGTATTTTTGGCTTTGTTTCAACCTGCTTTGTTATGTCAGATGACAGCACGGGGACTTCTGAAGGTAAAAGTATGGACTGGCTTGGTGCGGGTTTATTTGCAATATCAGTAGGTGCCTTTTCAGTAGGACTTAATTTTAGCAATAACTGGGGATGGAAATCAGTTTATTTTTTAGGATGTATGCTTTTAAGCATGTTAGGATTGAATGCATTCATTATGCGTGAAAAACATATAGAATCACCGTTGATGTCTTTGAAGTTGTTTGAAAACAAAACATTCTCTATGGCAAATGTGGTTTGTATGCTTTCATATCTAGTACAACAATTAATTACCTACTTGGTGCCATTCTATTTAATAAATATACTATCATTACAATCGGATAAATCAGGATTAATCATGTTGTCATCACCAATTGCTATGATGGTAATGTCTCCGGTTGGAGGGAGCATGACTGATAAACGTGGAACACGTTTACCATCGGGTGTTGGATTGATTTTCATTTGTGCCAGCTGTCTGATTATGAGTTCATTAAAAGAATCCTCCAATTATGCTATGGTGATTCTTACATTGATTGCTATGGGAATTGGAAATGGATTAAGTGTTTCTTCCATCAATACAGCTATTTTAAATTCAGCTCCTAGGAAACATGCTGGTGTTGCTTCCGGAATGCTAGCAACTATGCGTAATTTTGGACAGACACTGGGAGTTGCATCTAGTAGTGTTATCTTAACATCTCGTCAGTTAGTTTATAATAAAAACACACATCTGGGTGTGAAGGATATTTACCTCCTTGCACAGAGAGATACTTATTATTTTGGAATTCTTATTTTAGTAGTGGCACTTGTCCTTGTGTTTTTACTTCCTCATTCTGTAACAGATAAAAGGTTAGATGAAGGATATTTCTAATATATATAATGAATTGATTTTTAGAATAACAATTACGTCGAAACATCCATCAGGCCAAGTATTCTTTTGTTAGAGTTACACTGCCACTATGTTCAGCAATTATATACTCATTTTATTATAACAGGGTAAAAAACCGACTGATTTAATAAAGTATTATTATGCAAGAAGACTAAATATTAATACCAATTAAGGCATTTATAGTGTTATTATAGTAACAAGTGAAAGTTGTTATAGGTACTAGCGATAAGTCAAGGGTGTTTAATAGTATCTGAATATAGAACAAGACGCAGTTGTAAATATTGTTTATAGAATGGAGAAGAATATGAAAATTGGTATTATTGGTTTTGGACATTTAGGAAAAGCATTAACAAAGGGGTTGATATATAAAAAAATAGTTTCTAAAGATGAAATATTCATATTAGCAAAATCTGCAAAAACAAAAGATATAGCTCAAAAAGAATTTGGGGTACAGGCTTGCAGTGATATTAATGATATAATCGAAAAAGCTAATATTATATTTTGGGTATTAAAAGGAAATGTATTTGTTGAATTAAGTAATGATATCCAACAGGATATTACTCATAAAATTCATGTAAGTTTTATGGCTGGTATGCCTATTACGTCAATTCGGCAAAAACTTGGAGATGTATTTATAATAAGGGCGATGCCTAATATAGCTATTGACAGAGCTGATGGTGTCATAGGTTATACAAAAACAAATAGCACATTTGTCAAAAAAATATTTAGTGAATTAGGATATGCTTTTGAAATTGAGGAAAAAGATATAGAAAAAGTTACTGCATTTTCTGCTTGTGGTTTAGGCTTTGCCGCCTATATATTGAATGCCTTTCAAAAAGTTGGGCAAGCCTTTGAATTTAGTTCAGAAGTAAGTGAGAAAATAGTAGCCAAAACTTTTAATAATGCTATAGACATGTCAGATTATGAAGGAACAGTAAATGCGGTTGCAACAAAAGGAGGAGCAACTGAACAGGGTATAATATGCTTTACAGAAAATAATTTGAATAGAATTGTCAGTGAGGCAATGAATAAAGCATATGATAAGATGCGATAGGTGCTAATGAGTTGTTTTGGAACCTTCTCATATTGTTGATTAATTGTGAGCCTACGGTATTTAAACAATAGTAATTTAAGGCGTCACATTTTAAGTAACGATATCTTAAAATGTGACGCCTTCTTAGATATTGTAAGAATCTATTATTAGATAGTAATGACATTCTGTATCTCCTATATTTTTAAACTGATGTCTATTATTACCTTGAAAAAAGATAGAATCTCCAGTTTCTAATTTAAATTCTTGATCTCCGATAAGCGCTGTTAACTTTCCTTTACTTACAGTTATATATTCCTTTACACCCTTATGGTGAGGAGGAAAGATATGTGATTCAGCGCCATGAGGGATTACATTTTTAACAAATTCAATTCCTGTTGTTTTAAGCTGTGGAGAAAGTAAAATTCTTTGAAAGCCTGTTAACTCATCGTGGTAAATTATTCTATCTTCCTTTTTTATAATAACAATATCTTGATTCTTAGGTTCATCAAGTAATGCAGATAAAGTTGTACCAAGAGCTTCAGCAATTTGAGCAGCTACTTGTAAAGTTGGATTTTTTTCTTCACGTTCAATTTTTGATATCATTGACTTACTTACTCCACTTAAATCAGCTAATTCTTGCAGTGAAATCTTTTTTTCTTGTCTCATTCTTTTAACTTTTTCAGAAAAATTCATGGCTTTTACCCCCTTTTAATTCGTATACTATAGTATACGAAATTTCTTGAATGCTTATTTAAATTATGTTATAATGCAATCACATACTATAGTATAAAATGTGTATACCCATATGACAATATTAATAAAATAGAAAATATAATACAAGGGGGAATTAAGATAAGTAATGATTTTTCAAAGTTACCTGAAAATGCTTTTATACATCCAAAAGGATTAAATAATCAAAAGATAATTGAACTATTACAAAGAGGAATCAACCTATTTACTAGTCATTTATCAGACTTTGAATCCACCTCTCCATTACCTAATAATCTAGAAAAGATATTTGATACTACTATACCAGACAGTCCTGTGCAATTAGAGCATATATTTGGTGGACTAAAAAATATTATTAAATTGTCAATGAATCCTTCACATCCAGGATATATTGGTCATATGGACTCGATGCCAACAACAATGTCGATTATTGGGGATATGATATCAGCAGCAGTAAATAATAATATGTTAAGTATTGAAATGTCACCAATACTTTCAAATTTAGAATTTTCTATTACTAAAGCTATAGCTAATTTATTTGGATTCAGAGAAAATTCAGGAGGAGTTTTAACAAGTGGAGGATCTTTAGCAAATTTACAGGCATTAACTGTAGCAAGAAATCATGCTTTTAAATCAGTAAAACAAAGCATTGTAGGGTTAAACTTTAAACCAGTTATTTTAGCTTCGGAAGTTGCACACACTTCATTACAAAAAGCTGCAATGATACTTGGATTGGGAACGGAGGCAGTAATATATATAAAAACAAATGAAAATTCACAGTTAGATGTTGGTGACCTTGTTACAAAAATTAAAAAATGTAAACTGGAAAACAAGTATCCGTTTTGTGTAGTTGCTACTGCGGGAACAACAGTTACCGGTAGTATAGACAACCTTATAGAAATAAATAAAATAGCAAAAGAACATAAACTGTGGTTTCATGTAGATGCAGCATATGGAGGAGGGCTAGTTTTTTCAGATAAATACAAAAAGCTCATTGAAGGCATTGAATTTGCAGATTCTATTACCTTCAATCCTCAGAAATTGTTGTATATTGCTAAAACTTGTGCAATGGTTTTGTTTAGAGATATGAGTTTAATTCATCAGAATTTTAGAATATCTGCACCATACATGAAGGAGATTGAAAATATTAATCTAGGAGAAATTTCTGTACAAGGCACAAGACATGCGGATATTTTGAAATTGTGGTTATCGTTACAGCATATAGGCAAGTGTGGTTATAACGAGCTTATAAATAAAAATATGAAATTAACTCAATACTTTATGTCATGTATACAAGAAAGACCTTATATTACTGTTACAAATATTCCTCAAACAAATATTATATGTTTTCGTGGAATACCTAGCTGGTTACCAGAAGATAGATGGGATGCATGGAATACAAAGTTACAAGATTATCTACTTAATAAAGAAAATGTATTTATTTCATTGCCAACATATAAAAACTGCCGTTGGCTAAGAGTTGTATTACTTAACCCTTATACTGATAAGAGTATAATTGATAATTTATTTAACAAAATTGACAACTTTATCAAGATAAAATATAAAAGAAATAGTACATTTAATAGAAAAATATATGGAGGTTGATAACTATGTTAGTAAAAAGAAAAAAAATCTCATTCTTAGGATCACAACCGACACTGATTAACTATCTTCCAACTCTTTCAAAAGAACTAGGGGTGGAACTGTTCATCAAACGGGATGACCTTACTTTGTTTGGCGCGGGTGGAAATAAGTTGCGCAAGCTTGAATACATTCTTTATGATGCTATTCAGAAAGGTGCTACAACACTGCTCACTGTAGGCGGAGCACAAACAAACCACGGGCGTCTCACCGCAGCAGTGGCAGCAAAATACGGTATGAAATGCGTTATTGTATGTGTTGATGAATATCCTGGTGAAATTAGTGCAAGTATACTTTTGGATGGCATCTTTAATGCAGAGGTTGTTATGAAAAAGAATGATGGTCGTGATAGCAATGTGCAGCTTGCTGAAACCGTAGCAGCTGCCAAAGCTAGATATGAAGATATGGGTGAAACAGTATATGAAATACCTCTTGGTGGCAGTGATGTAGTGGGAATTATGGGATACTATGAATGTGCAGTAGAGATTACAGCTCAAGCCCAAAAGTTAGGGATTGAAGATGCCACTGTTGCAACCGGTGTGGGTAGTATGGGAACTTATTTAGGCCTTTACTGTGGCCTCAAAAATGAAGGTTCACCTTTGGGACTTACAGGCATTGCTATCCTTCCTTTTACTGATTATCATGATAGACGAATCGTGGAATATTTTAGACAGGTAAAGAAAGAGTACAATCTTTCAATAAATGCATGCCGTGAGGATTTTAATATTGAAACAGGATATACAAGGGGAGCTTATAACAATCCTGACTCTACCGTTCGACAGGCTATTTATAGTATGGCAAGGGCTGAAGCTATATTACTTGATCCATGCTATACAGGAAAAGTATTTGCGGGTGTATTAGATATGATTGAAGAAGGAAAGATCAAAAAAGGTGAAAGAATAATCTTGCTTCATACAGGTGGTTTGCCTGGGCTTTATACTAAACATCATCGTGTGGAATTTGAGAAGGAGTTGATTGGACATGTTACAATCGTAGACTAATTCAAAATGAAATTATCTATTTTAGAAAGTAGAAATGATGATTTTTATATAGTCAATAAAATTTATAAGTATCCTGCTAGAAGTTGTGTCTAAGTTGCAGAACTGCCTTTGAATGTGCTTACTGAAATTGAATGTATTGCATTAAAAAAGTAGTTTGTACAAGATGAAACTATTGAATACTAGTAATTCTAGAGAGTTGTTCAGTATAAGGAAAATAGATCTATTTTTCCCTATCAAAAAGCCTAACTTATATCTGTTAAATCAGGATTTATAGAGGAGGTATAGATATGAAAAAACTAGGTTTAATTGGTGGAATAGGGCCAGAGTCCACAATTTCATATTATCACGATATCGTATATGGAGTCCAAAGCCAGGTTGGAGAAAAGTTTTTTCCTAATCTGACTATTGAGAGTCTAAATGTTTTTGATGTCCTTAATATGTGTGACAGGAAAGAATATGAAGCACTCATCAATTATTTAATGACTTCAATCAATAATTTGAAAGCCAGTGGTGTAGATTTTATAGCTTTATCGGGTAATACACCACACATTGTTTTTGATGAGTTGCAGAAACGTTCACCTATCCCAATTGTGAGTATTATTGAGGCTACTTGTGATGAAACAAAGCGACGTAATATATCTAAAGTAGGGTTATTAGGAACAATCTTCACTATGGATGGAGAATTTTTTAAAAAACCGTTTGAGAATAATCATATAGAAGTAGTAACGCCAACTGATGAAGAAAAGAGGTTTGCTAATCAGAAGATTTCACAAGAGTTAGAGTTAGGTATTGTCAAGGAAGAAACTTTATCAGCATTTCTGAAAATTGTGCAGAGAATGAAAGATGAAAATGGAATACAGGCGATTGTTTTAGGTTGTACTGAATTACCATTGTTGTTCAAAG
The DNA here is from genome assembly GCF_045310515.1 of Candidatus Clostridium eludens. NCBI lineage: Bacteria > Bacillati > Bacillota > Clostridia > Eubacteriales > Clostridiaceae > Clostridium > Candidatus Clostridium eludens. The sequence continues at coordinate 84,879 of NZ_JBJHZX010000011.1, forward strand.
GGATCAGAACACCAGTATATTGTTTAGATACAATGCAGATACACATACAAACTCTTGTTAATATTATTATAGAGAACTAAATTAAATTCTAATTCCTAGAGATGACTAAAGGGACATTATTTTGGGGCTTAGTTATGCCAGATTTTTCTTATTAGGCGCTAGGCGAAGTATTAATTTTGATGTTGAAGTTACACTGCCACTATGTTCAGCAATTATATACTCATTTTATTATAACAGGGTAAAAAACCGTACTGGTTCTGAACTGCCCCCTGTCAAGTAGACAGTGAAAATAATAAAAAGTTTTTTCAAAGGTGTCAATCATGTGATTGGCACTTTCTTTATGCCGCGCCACCAGAATGCTTTCTTTAAAATATTTACCAACTTGACCTATTTTGGATTCTTTAAATTTGTTGGATATAAATATATGAGCACTTAATTCCTTATTGTTAGTGCAATATCGATGTATTTCAATAGTTTTGTTAAACTTGTTTACATAATCAACAGTTTTTTTAGTGGTCTATATGTAGTATGATTTTAATATGCATTATGATATGATTTAAATTAATGTGCAGTACTTACGTAGACCAACTTAAACTTTAAGATATCAAGGTTTTATAAACGTCAATGGTGCTTAAGGGTTGTTGCTACTGGGTTTAAGACAATTTCCCCTGATACTTTTCATGTATTTGGTTTAAGTTTAATATAAAAAGTATATATTATTAAATTTGGGTTATTAGCTCTAAGATTTTAATATTAAATCTTTATAGAACGTCACAACAAGAATCTTTTAAAAGTTTCTAGGGCCTAAAAGTATTGATATACTTTAGGTGTAAATTTTCGAGTAAGTCCTATAGAATAAATAAAAATGGAGAGGTTAGTGTGAAAATTAATGCATTATTTAATAAGGAAGATATAAAGAATACAATTTTTGTAGTAGTCGGTTGTTTATTATCAGCTATAGGTGTAAACATGTTTTTAGTAAATGCAAAACTATTCAGTGGAGGGGTGTCAGGTATAGCCATCTTGATACAGTATGCTCTCAATATTCCCGTAGGATATACAGTACTAATAGCTAATATACCTTTGTTGGTATTAAGTTACAGAAAATTAAACAGAAGATTTACCACATACAGTATAATTGGGACTGTATCGCTGTCATTATTCTTAATACTGACTAAAAATTTAAGCAATGTTCTTACGGTACATGATACGCTGCTATTTTGTGTATATGGAGGTGTGTTAACTGGTGCTGGAGCAGGATTAGCGTATTCGAACCACGGTTCAGAGGGTGGTATGAACATAGTAGTAATGCTAGTTAAAAAGAAATATGATAGTCTTGATGTAGGACAGTTGGGTTTTATTGTAAACTGTATAATAGTATTTTTAGGAATGCTGCTAAATGGAATAACTGTTGCATTATACACATTAATGAGCATGTATATAGCAGGTTTTGTTACAGATAAGCTGATTCATGGTCTGTCAAGAAAGAAGGTATTGCTTATAATTACGGATAAAGAGGATGAAGTTTTTGAGTATATAACAACTTACATGCACCGTGAAGCTACAATCCTAAATGGTAAGACGCTTATTGGTAAGGAAAGAAAAGTTATATACTGTGTAGTGCATATATCAAGATTACCGCAGCTTAAATACTCAGTACAGAAAATAGACAGGGATGCTTTTATTTCAATAATAGATGCTTCAGAAGTAGATGGTAAAGGATTTAATTCAAGTATTTTATAATGGGTAATAGTATTTAAAACTGCAATTCGTAATTTGAACTAATTCAGAAAATTCTCTGACGGAAGAATGCGGCTTCAAGGCATTTTTGAGTATAATATTTATGTAAAAACACATGCATATTTAATGCATACAATGTATATTATGAATTGCAGATTAACTACTGTTCTGTAGTTGTATAATAATCTATTAATAAGGAAAAGTTGGAGGAATGTTTATGATAAAAAAGTTCGCTGAAAATCAGAATTGGGCTAAAGCTACTCCTTGGATGGGTACCATTTCGGTGATATTATTATTTTCATTCTATAGTTCATCGCAGGCAATGTTCTGGGCTTTTGTCAATATTCCACTCTATCTGTTCCACCAAGCTGAGGAGCATTATAAGCCAGGAGGATTCAAAGGTTATATAAATCAGGTTATTAACCATTTACCTGAGGGTGAAGAAAAACTGACTGATATTCAGATTTTCTGGATTAATGTAGGGTTTGTATGGATAATCCTTACCATTCTCGGTATACTTTCCTTTTATAATATAGGCTTTGGACTGCTTATTATTATTTTCAGTATTACAAATTGTTTGACACATATCTTCCAAGGAATTAAAAGGCGTGAATGGAACCCTGGGCTTATAGTTGCCAGTATACAGTTCCTTCTATCCGTATACGGGGCATATTTTATAACAATCAATACTTTGAACAACCAATGGTTATGGTGGAGCTGTTCAGTAATTTTTACGATAATTGTTCATGCATTGCTTTTCAAAAATATATTAAGGGATTAGATAAGTAAAAAGCATCAATTGTCGTAAATAGCCATCCCTTTCCATTTCTTTCGTGCCAATACCTATTAGGTCTCCACCATTTATTGGGATGCCGATGCTTTGCCCATTGGAGCAGCAAGAGGTACAATGTATTATTGACATAGGAAAACACTTGACTTGCTACAACATGTCTATGGTAGTTGCACCATCCTCTAATCACCTGATTTAGTCTACGGATTAGTTCAAATTGTTTGATTGCTTTTCCTTCTTCCAGAATAATAGTGGAGCATTTTCTTATGAAGTTTTTTATTGAACTTTTTGATGGCTTGATAATTAGTTTGCCGTTGAATTTTCTAAAAGTCCATCCAAGAAAATCAAATCCTTTATCTATATGCGTTATTCTTGTTTTTTCTTCTGAATGCTCTTAGGATGGGCCGTAATAAAGCAGCACATGATGGTTATGGATCTGTTGAATCAGCAAAATTATTAGTGGAATTTGCATATAAGCTTGGTGTACGGTTTATGCAGACCTATGGAGAACGGAATTATGAGCCGAAAGGGTTTATGACACCAGAAGACAGAAGTAAAGACCAAGATTTTGAAGCAACTATTAGGCAGCAGGAAGAAATAATAAGAGAACTAAATGATTAGTATGTAAACCACCTACATCTTTAAGGCTAGCGTTTTCAGCAGCCTTAAAGATCTTTTTACAACTATACCAACTGTCACACAAAACATGACCTTTATTTATTGGAGAAGGTAAAGAACTTATAAGTTCAATATCCATATCAATTTTGCTCTTGATTTTTTTATCATAAATAGAAATTGAGTAGGGTATAACAACATCAAGGAGACTTTCATATTATTTTTTCTGAATTTGACTTGTTATATTTTTTATATTCCCATAAGGTATGGACACCTTAGTATTGATGAGGTAACATAAGGTGAAATGGTGCCTAAAAAGATATATTGGTAAAAATACGATATATAGGTATAATGATAGAAATGTAAGTTATTTTATCAGGAGGATATTTTTTTGGAACAAAGGATTAAAGAAAAGAAAGAATTAATAGTTATTTTTACTCAAACAGGCTTTACAGTAGATTATGAAATAACTTCTAAAAAAATTTTATCTAAAGAAAATCAAAACAATCAAGAAGTTTGGTATACAAAATTCTTAGAGGATAAGTATAAAACCTTATTGGAGCTTGGATTTAGTAATCAGGATGATTGGATGTCACAATCAATAAGCTTTTTATATTTTGTAGCTAATAAATTAATAATGAAACTTTCAAGGCAGTCAGATATAGAGTTTACCAGGGAAGCAGCAGAGTTATCTTTAGACTATGAAGAGCTTGATGAAATTAAAAATAGAGTACCTTTTGCAATAGGTATAGAATTTATTAATGATAAATGGATTTCTTTCATCTGGGAAAAAATTATTGATGTATATAAAAGACAGATATCCAACTATAATGGAACCGTTAAGGATTTTTTAATAGAGAGAAATACTAATATCAATATAGTTGGAAGAGTATTTTTTCATTTAGTGGAAAGTAAGGAAGAAGATTATCCCTTTGCATTTCTGGCTACATATTCTACAGAAAATAAAACTGCAGGTTTACATAAGGCAAAGCACATGCCTTTAAAAAATGCTCTTTTAGAATATAAAGAAGATAAAGAAAAACTTCTCCAATTAATGTCAACTATAAGCAAAGCAGCAGATAAAAGTAATTTTATATCAGAGCTTATGGAAAGCGGAGAATTATTTTCACCATTAAAATTTTCAAGAAAAGAGGCTTACACCATTTTAAAGGAAATACCTATTTATGAGGAAGCAGGAATAATGTGCAGAATTCCAAACTGGTGGAAAAAGAAGAGTAATTCCTTAAGACTTTCAATTTCTATTGGAGAAAAAGAACCTTCAAAGGTTGGAATGGATGCATTATTAGCTTTTGAACCAGAAATATTCCTTGGAGAAGAAAAAATTTCTAAAGAAGAATTGCAAAAGTTACTTTTAGAATCTGAAGGCCTAGCTTTAATTAAGGGAAAATGGATAGAAATTGATAAGAATAAGCTGTCAGAGATTTTAGAAGCCTATGAAAAAGCCAATAGCTTATCTAAAAATCAAGGATTAACCATAGCAGAAGCAATGAGGATGGAATTAACTGCAGGTGAAAAGTTAGGGATTAATGAAGCTGTTGTGGACTTAGAAGTATCAAATGGAGCATGGCTCAAAAAAATTAGAGAAACTATGCTTAATCCAGAAATTATTAAAGAAATCAAACCTGTTGAAAGTTTTAATGCCACTCTAAGACCGTATCAACAAACAGGTTTTTCATGGCTTTCTTATATGCAGAAGCTTGGTTTTGGAGCTTGTCTTGCGGATGATATGGGACTTGGTAAGACTGTGCAGATTATTGCATTTCTTGAAAAAATCAGAACTGAAAGAGGAGGAAAGATACTTATTATAATCCCAGCCTCCCTCATCGGGAACTGGCAAAAGGAAATAGAAAAATTTGCACCTGAAATGGCAGTAACTGTACTCCACGGAAAAGAATCTGCCATAAATTTAAAATCAGATACCGCATTTTTGTATATTACTACCTATGGTATGGCAGTCCGCTTAGAAGAGCTAAAAGATATTATTTGGGACATATTAATTCTTGATGAAGCTCAAGCAATAAAAAATCCAGGAACAAAACAAACTAAAACCATTAAACAAATTAAAGGCAAAAGTAAAATAGCAATGACAGGTACCCCTATTGAAAATAGACTTTCAGATCTTTGGTCTTTGTTTGATTTTTTAGATGCAGGTTTACTTGGAAATGCTAAGGAATTTACAGATTTCACAAAGAGAATAAGAGAAAACAATAGTGCTTATGCAAAGCTTAGAAATATTATAAATCCATTTATATTAAGAAGATTAAAGACAGATAAAAATGTCATAGCTGACCTTCCGGAGAAGGTTGAAATTAGAGAGTATGCAGCTTTAAGCAAGAAGCAAATTGTTCTCTATAATAAGCTGGTAAAAGAGCTTGAAGTTAAATTACAAAATTCAGAAGGCATAGAAAGAAAAGGTCTTGTGCTTGGAGGTATAATTAAATTTAAACAAATATGTAATCATCCAGGTCAATATCTTGGTCTTCAAGAATATAAATGGAATTACAGTGGAAAATTTGAGCAACTTAAGGATATTTGTGAAAATATATATGAAAAACGAGAAAAAGTTCTTGTTTTTACACAATTTAAAGAAATGACTGAGCCTATAGCAGAATTTTTAGAAGGGATATTTAATAGGAAAGGCTTAGTTCTTCATGGGGGAACTTCTATTAAAAAAAGAAGTAAAATGGTGGAAGAATTTAATGGAGAAGAATATATTCCCTATATGGTACTTTCACTTAAAGCAGGTGGCGTTGGATTAAACCTTACAGCAGCTAATCATGTTATTCACTTTGATAGATGGTGGAATCCAGCAGTTGAGAACCAGGCAACAGACAGAGCATTTCGTATAGGTCAGACAAAAAATGTAATGGTGCATAAATTTATTACAGCAGGAACAATTGAAGAAAAAATAGATTTGATGATAGAAGAAAAGCAAAAATTAGCTGGTGATATAATAGGTTCATCAGGTGAAAATTGGATTACAGAGCTTGATAATAAGGAAATTATGGAATTGTTCAAGTTAGGTGGTGAAAAATAAATGGGTCACTATGGATTTTTTGAATATGTTCCTGTTGCACAGAAAAGGGAAAACGCTAAAAAAAGTCTTGATAAACTTAAAAAGACAAATCCTGATATTTCACCAATTATTATTGAAGGAAGAACAATTGCAAGTAAATGGTGGGGGAAGGCTTGGAACAAAAACTTAGAAAGTTATGCTGATTCCAGCAATAGAATAGGACGAGGCAGATCCTATGTAAGAAATGGTTCGGTATTAGATTTAAAAATTAAAGAGGGAAAGGTTGAAGCTTTAGTTCAAGGCAGCAGCTCTAAACCATATAGCGTTGTAATTTCAATTGATAAATTAGATAAATCTAAGTGGCAAAAGGTTAAAGAAATTTGTAATCATAAAATTGATACTATGGAAACCTTACTTGCAGGAAAATTTCCTAAGGAATTTGATGAAGCATTTAGTACTTCATCAAATGGAATGTTTCCAAGTCCAAAAGAAATTCATTTTAAATGCAGCTGCCCGGATTCAGCAAGAATGTGTAAGCATATAGCAGCGGTGTTATATGGAGTTGGTGCGAGATTAGATGAAGAGCCAATTCTATTCTTTAAGCTTAGAGACATTGATTTTCAAGAATTGCTAAAAAAATCAATGGAAGAGAAAATGAAAAATATGCTTAAGAATGCAGATAAGGGGAGTAAGCGTATTATTGATGATACAGATGTATTTGATCTGTTTGGAGTATAAGCTATACTATTACTATCAATGAGTTTTTTTAATTTCATTACTGAAAATGGAGGAGACCTTACTAAAGTCGTTAAAGAGATTCAGTCTTGGTCTATTAAATATTATTCTTACTTAGACAGCGAATGTAAATAATCTGATATAAAAGGTCTGTTTCATGAGGAATTCAAAATAAAAATGGATGAATTGCATGACAGAAAAAATAAATTGGAGCTAAATATTAGGGAACTGGAAAACAGGAGTCATACTCCAACAATAATCGAGGAAGAAATTAATCTATAGCTTTCCATATCATATAATTGTATGAGGACAAAATAGTAAACCGTACTGAATTTTCGGTACGGTTGTATGTATCATTTATCGTGGGTTTTGGTGTCTAATAACTATAATATTGATACAATTTAGCGACTTTTTCAATAGGAACGTAGATTTTAATATCGCTAAATTGTAGGGGTTTCTGCTAAAAGATGCACACCTCAATTTAAAATCCTCTGTAGTGTCATGTTTAATAAGTATATACTTTTTACTGCAATCATTTAAATTTTATATTATATAGCGGCGGCGAAGCACGACCTTTGAAATCCACTGCTCTTTCTAAATATAAAAATGCACCAGCATTTGCTGATGCTAATAAAACAAAAATTTTAAGACATTTTTAAAAACGGTTAACCTACTTCTAATTCTGTATACGAGGTGTAAATCCAGTTATAATTAATGTTGACCATTCACTATCTTCATTATCAATCCACTGGCATTCCACATCTAAATATTTAAGCCATGCATTAAGTCCATAACTTTTCTTACTTATGTTAGGAGATTTTCTACCATGCTGTTCTTTTATAACCTCTAGCAATTCAATTTGCTCATCCTTACCTAACTCTTTATTTACTAATTCTAGTACTACTTCTAGACATTCTGTATATGCTCTTCCATCCCCAAGATAAATTTCATCTGAATAAATTTGTCTTTCCTTATTTAAAACATCAATAATTTCATTAATTTCTTCTTTATTAGATAGGTAATACTTTGCTCTTCTTAAAGCTTCAATGTCTCCATCTAATTTGTTTATCTTTTTCTCTAAACTTTCTTTTATCATAAACATACTCTCTTTTCATTTTTTAATTAGTCTTCATTAAATACCTTAATAAAGACTAATTAATTATACCAGCAATAATATATTATTGCTATTTATCTTTGTATTTAAATTTCATTATTATTTAGATATAGATTTTTTATGCACAAAGTTATATAATAAAATTCATTCAAAACGTTATAATCGATTAGGGCTAAAGGTGATTTATATACAATTTAGCAAATCTCAAACCTTAACGCAAAAACCACTAATTCTACGCAAAAGTTGCCCTCCCCCTAGGTAAAGTTTGGTTAAAATTCTAGTCCACGGAAACATAACTACTCAAAACCTATGCTATTTATGGTACGGTTCACCGTATCTATTTAACTGCGGTTTCTATTAAAAGTTAATGTGCTAATACCTCATATCCGTTGCTTGTAACCAATACCATGATTTCCTCTTGAGCTGAAGGCTGTCCATCTGCCGTATAAATAGTCCAACCATTCTTCTTATCTAAAAATATTTCGTCCGTTCCTGAATTAATCATTGGTTCTATGGTAAATACCATGCCTGGCACCATCAGCATCTCTGTTTTTTTCTTAGAAATATAGCTTACCCATGGTTCTTCATGAAATTCTAATCCAATTCCATGTCCTCCGATTTCTTTTACTACAGAGTATCCATTTTTCATCGCATGCTCATGTATTGCTTGCCCCATATCCCCAAGAAATCCCCAAGGTTTTACTTGTCTTAACCCTAAATCAATACATTCTTGCATAACGCGAATCAGACTTCTCTTCTTCTCACATACAGCTCCAATGCAGAACATTCTAGATGAATCCGAAAAATATCCTCGATAGATGGTTGAAACATCAATATTGATAATATCCCCGCTTTTTAGTATTACATCTTTTGATGGTATCCCATGACATACCTGTTCGTTAATAGAAGTACATACACTTTTGGGAAATCCTTCGAACCCAAGTTGTGCTGGTACAGCACCAAACTCTATTGTTTTTTCATAGGCAAGTTGGTTAATTTCTTCTGTAGTTATACCTGCCTGGATATGCTCAGCAATATAATCTAAAACTGCAATATTAAGTTTTCCACTTTCACGTACTCCTGTTATCTGTTCAGTTGTTTTTATAATATTCATAGGTGGGACTATATGTCCATGTGTTTTATAAAACTCAATCCTACTATCAAACTTGGCATGACATTTTTTGTATTTGTTTTGACTGCCACACCAACATAAATCATTTCTCCCTAATTTCATCCTACTCTCCCTTTACTAACTTCTTTATTTAAATTTCCACAAATTCATTATTTGCCACTGGAAGGATATTAGGCCTCACATATAACTGAATGGTAGCCAAAGTCTTTCTATATTGATTGGGGGTGTATCCATAAGCATCTACAAAGGCCCTTGTAAAACTTTCTTGACAGGAAAATCCATATTTTAATGCTATATCCAGAAGTCTATCCTGTGTATTTTTCACGTCTATTGCAGAAAGAGTTAATCTACGCTTTGATAAATATTGTTTAAAAGTAATCCCCACATATTCATGAAATTTATTTGAACAATAGAACTGAGAGTATCCAACATAATTTGACATTTCAGCCAGCGTTGGATTCCTTGTAATATTACCTTCTATCCAGTTAACCATATTTTCTACCGTTTTAATGGACAACCATAATCCCCTCCCTGTAAGAATAGTGTACTAGATTCTTTAGCTAAAAACTTAACATGACTTGCAATAATATCTACTTATTTGAATGCCTTATCAAATATTATATACCTAAAATGACTGCACCTTCAATTAATGCCACAAATTCAACTGCTTCAAGTTATAACTACAAAAACAGGGGACAGCTCTATGTCTTAAAACGCAGAACAGTCCCCTGTCATATACAGTATTTCCAATGTTCTTATCAAAATCGCAGTCACTTATGGTACGGTTCACCTTATATAATTCTAAATCTGTGAACGAAAAAAACATCGAAAATGTTTCTGCTAAAAAGTGCACACTCCACCTAAAAAAATGCACACCCCAAATTCTAAAAATTTTAGAGTGTGCATTTTTATGAAAAACATCCCATTCTTTAAGTCTTCATGCTCAATTTTAGCATTCATTTTCCCTTCAAAAAACACCGAAAGCCACTGATATCAAGGGCTTTCTATTGTATTAATATTTAAGTCTATGTATGGTGGAGGCGAGCCGAATGAAGTTTCATACACACTTTCTCGTAGTGAAATTAATAATAAACAAAAACTTGATAGATTAATGACCTCAACAAATAAATTCAATGGAAATTGTTACATTGCAGCAGTATTAAATAAGTCATGGAAAAATATACTTGAGTAATTCATTGAAATAGCATAATCTACTAGATTTTATCTCTTTAATAAAGTATTATTGTGCAAGGAGACTAAATATTAATACGAATTAAGGTATTTGTGGTATTATATAGATATGTAGTGTTATTATAGTAACAAGTGGAAGTTGTTATAGGTACTAGTGATAAGTTTAGGGTGTTTAATAGTATTTGAATATAGGACAAGATGTAGTTGTATTTATGCCAGGGAGGATTGGTAAAATTGATAAAACTAAGTTTTCTTGCTGAAAAGCTACCACAGTGTTGTGAAATAGATTCTTTCCATATCTCATTATGTTCTGAAAGTGAAAAACAATCGTTAAAAGAGTTTTTACCAGAATGTAAATCAGTAATTGTTTTGGCACATCATGTAAAGCATTCATTAGAGTGGGGGTGGTTTCCTCTTGAATCTGAACGAAATAATGTCACTTGTGCTGCAGACTTGCACTTAAAATCAGAATGTGAAAAAATTGTATCAATATTAGAAAAAAAAGGATATCATAGTTTGAGTATACCATACCCAGGTAAGTGTGGTATAAGATTTAAAGATTTAGCAAATAAAACTGGACTCGGCAAAATAGGTGATAACTTTATGTTCCTTCACAAAGAGTGGGGAACTTGGACGCATTTAAGAGTAATAGTTACTGATGTGGAAATATCAGATAACTTACCCATTTGTGAAGATGTCTGCACTCATTGTGGAATTTGTAAAGCCTCATGTCCAGCAAAAGTAATTAAAAATGATACTTTGTTAGGTGTTGAATGTGATGAATATCAGGATAAACGAGATGCTGATATTGGTATACAAGGAAGTTATGTGTTTAAATGTGAAGAATGTGCTCGCGCTTGTCCCGTAGGTGATATGCCAGAAAGAATCACTATATCTAAATACTGACAATGTATCTTCACAAAATTCTTATAATGTCTAATTAATTTACCTAGTAAAAAATAAAACTAGAGTATTTTTCACTCTAGTTGGAGTAATACCACCAAACGTGTAACCAGGGGCAAAGGGTACTGTATTTGAAATTTTTTGTACATAAGTAGTTACTTTTCTACAATATTAGGCTTGTTTGATAAACATAGTCCCTGTTATTAATATAGTTGGTGAAGTTATGTTTTTTACGTCTAATTGTACTAATACACCTAATTGAATTATTAAGTTAGCAAAAATAGCTTTTCTTTTTTAAATAATTTAAGCTTAAAGTTTTTATTCTGTTAAATATATATATTTTTGTCTATTACTTTTAATATATTTTCAGTAACTTCAGATGCGTAAACAACATATTTTTCACAGTTTTTGTGATGTTCCGGTTTTCCCCATTCAACACTTTTAGTAAGTGCACGACAGCAAGTGTATTTAAATTTTTCTTTGAACTTATCATGTATTTCTTTAGAGGCTTCAAATGCAGGATTTTCACTTTCTGATTTTTCAGTTCTACCTAAAATACAGCTTGTAACAAGTACACTACCGGTTATACAACCACAACAGCATTTAGAATTTCCTAATCCTGTTCCAAAACCAGTAGCCATTTTTAGTGCTTTTTCTGAAAGTTTTAGGTTGTACACTTCATTAAATGCCTTTAAAATTGCTTCACTACAATATAAACCATTCTTAAAGTAATCTAATGCTACTTTAGAAACTTTTTCATTAACTTGTATACTCATAGGAACACCTCTCATTTGTATATTTTTTATTATAGAATAGATCATATTCTATATGGTATCAATAAAATTATTAAAATAAATAGGTCCACAAACTCCCGTTGAATAGCAACAGCACATGGCTGGAATAAAAATTTCTATCTTACTCACTTTTATCGGCCCTTATAATTTAATTTCTTTATTTTCAATTCTTTTAGCTAAGTCTTTAATTTTTTCTTCAATGGCTTTAGCTGTTTTTATAAACTCATCATCACTTTTTCCAGAAGGATCTTCTAGTCCCCAGTCTTCCTCACACTTTGAAGGTAGGAATGGACAAACTACATTACATCCCATTTTAATTACTATATCAATTTTAGGAAGATCACTAAGTAGTTTTGACTTTTGTGTTTTATTCATATCAATATTATATAAATCCTTTATAATTCTTACTGCATCTTGATTTATATTTGGTCTTAATTCTGTTCCAGCAGAGTAGGATTCGAATATATCCTTTGCAAATAATTTTCCTAAAGCTTCTGCCATTTGTGATCTACAAGAATTGTGTACGCATATAAATGCTACCTTTGGTTTCATAATTGTTTCCTCCGTATTTAATCTAATTTTGTAGGTATTTTAAAATATTTTTTTCTCCAATGTAGTGCAACATTTACAAGACCTATCATAACCGGCACTTCGACTAATGGACCTATAACAGCCGTAAAAGCTTCTTTTGATTCTATTCCAAATACTGCAACTGCAACTGCTATTGCAAGTTCAAAGTTATTACTTGCTGCGGTAAATGACAGTGTAGTTGTTTTTTTATAATCTATTCCAGATTTATAACTTATAAAGAATGAGACTGAGAACATTATTACAAAGTATATTAAAAGTGGAACAGCTATTCTTATAACATCAAAAGGAAGTTCAACTATATATTTTCCCTTATAAGTAAACATGATTATTATAGTAAATAGTAAAGCAATTAATGCCAGTGGACTTATCTTAGGTATGAATTTTTTTGTATACCATTCTGTTCCCATTTTAGGTTCTAGTAATAATCTTGTAAATAAACCAGCTGCAAATGGTATTCCAAGATAAATTGCTACGGATTCTGCTACTTTAACTATAGAAATATCCACCCTGTAACCGGTAAGTCCAAACCATGTTGGTAAAACAGTTATAAATATATAACAATACATTGAATAAAATATAACTTGAAAAATTGAGTTGAAAGCTACAAGAGCAGCTGCATATTCTGTATCACCATCAGCTAAACTATTCCAAACAATAACCATAGCAATACATCTTGCAAGACCAATTAATATAAGTCCAGTCATAAATGCTGGATATGACTTTAAAAAAACAAATGCAAGTATAAACATTAAAACCGGTCCTATAATCCAGTTTTGTAAAAGTGATAACCCCAAAACTTTAGGATTTCTAAAAACTTTATGGAATTCCTTATAGTTTACTTTGGCAAGGGGTGGATACATCATTACAATAAGTCCAATGGCTATAGGTATGGACGTAGTACCTACAGATAGATTAGATAAACCTTTTGATATTCCTGGTATTCCCCATCCAAATAGAACTCCTATAAACATGGCAAGAAATATCCAAAGCGTCAAATAACGATCAAGTAACGACAATCTAGATGATTTACTTTTCATATATATTCCTCCTGTTTTCTTTAACCTAATAACTCAAATAATTTTTCGTCTTTAATTTCTTCTGCTTTCCATTCTATCAATGCAAAATTTCCGTTAGAAATTTCGTTAACTTTATTGATCTATGGTATTTCATTGCTTGCTTTAGCTTTAAGTACACTATTTGTGGTATCAGCTGCATAGATACTGGAGTTTATAACCCACCATTTACTTGCAATTCCAGCACGTTTTAGATCTACTTCAAGGCGCATGGATTCATAAACTGGAGTATCCTCAGCTAAAGTTACAATAATAACTTCTGTATCATTAGCATTTTTAAGTTTAGGTAAAAGATCTTTAACAGATTGAGGTATATTACCTTCCGAACGCTGAATTTCTTTATTATAGCTTTCCGTAGAATCTAATAGTAATAATGTATGCCCTGTAGGTGCTGTATCTATTACTACAACTTCATCCTTTGATTTCTCAACTATTTCTGCAAAAGCCCTGAATACAGCTATTTCCTGTGTACATGGAGATCTTAAATCTTCTTCAATATATGCTATATCACTTTCGTTCATAGTTTTTCTGGCATTATTTAATACTTCTTTTTTATATTTTTCAAGTTCTTCTTTTTCATCAATATGACTTAATGTAATTCCATAGTTTTTGTCTAAGACAAATTTTAAATGTGCTGCTGGATCTGTAGTAGTTAAATGAACCTTTTTACCTTTTTTTGAAAGTCCAAGAGCAATAGCAGCTGCAACTGTTGTTTTACCTACTCCACCTTTTCCCATAGTAAATATTACTTTTTTATCATTATTATATAGATCGTTAACTATATCTTTTAACTTATTTATTTTATTTACGTTCAGCTCTGAAATTTTATATTCAACGTTATCTTTTTTTAAAAATGCTCTTATATTTTTAATTCCTGTTATATTATATGGTCTAAGTGGTATTTCATAAGTTTGAAGACATTTTATACTTTTAGGTATACTCTCTAAAGCATTTTTCTGCTTTAAATAAATTGCATTTGAAATATTATCATCATGAATTTCAAGTACACCATTTATAATCAGTGACTGATTATTTATACCTATATCTCTTAATTCTTTAGAGGCTCTTTCTGCTTCTCTAAGAGGTGTAATTTCAGGTCGTGAAACAATAATGAGGGTAGTCTTTGTTCCATCCGATAAAGTTTCAACCGCATTTTTATATAATGTTTTCTTATCTTCAAGTCCTGATAACTGACCTAAACATGAAGCTCCATGAGTGCTCTCTCCTATAAAATTGCTCCAGGCCGAGGGAAGTTGGAGCATTCTCAGAGTATGCCCTGTAGGTGCTGTATCAAAAATTATGTGATCAAATTTTCTCTCTATTTTTTCATCAGCAATAAAAGTTGAAAATTCATTAAAAGCAGCTATTTCCACAGTACAAGAACCTGAAAGCTGTTCTTCCATATTTTTAATAGCTGCCTCTGGTAACTTATTACGATATGGAGCTATCACACTTTCTCTATATTCTGCAGCAGCTTTTTCGGGATTAAGATTCGCTACTGTTAAGTTTGGTACTTCTCTAATTTTGACCCCTTTATTATTAAGCTCTGTACTAAATACATCCTGCAAATTTGAAGCTGGGTCTGTACTAATAAGCATGATTTGTTTACCTTGATCTGCAAGGGCAACAGCAGTGGCACAGGCAGTGGAAGTCTTGCCTACACCGCCTTTACCTGTAAAAAGCAAATATTTAGTTAAATGTATACTGTTGGTATCAAATTTTTTGAACATTAACAACATCCTCCACAATCACAACCTTTAGACTTTATCTTAAGTCTAGTCTTTAAATAATCTTCTGGTATACTTAGTAATTGACAAAATTCTTTATTTGTTGGATATGCTTTTGTCTTTACTATTACACCATCTACCATAGTTACTGGAAGTATTTCTGTGCCTTCTTTATTCAATATTTCATTAATAGTTTTATTATCAACAAATATCTGGGGATTGCTGGTTAAATTATATCTTTCAACTAATATACCTTTCTTTTGAAGATTATTAATAACAGTAGAAACCCTCAATAATTCAGGATCTATAGAGGGGCCACATACACCTGTAGAACAGCACATTGCGGGCTCAAAAATTATCATTTTTTTCACATAAATCTCTCCTTATCATATAAATTTATTTTTTATTATCAGTTTTACATGAACTAGTACCCTGGCTTTTGCAGATACATTCCTCTGTATCTGTTATAATATTCATCAAAAACAGCATTAGCTTGTTTGTATTAGCATTGTCTAAGGAATAGTAATTCCATAGTCCTTCTTTCCTACATTTAATAAGGTTACAATCCATCAGCACCTTCATGTGGTGGGATAGAGTAGGTTGCGTAAAATTAAAATTTTCCAATAAATCACAGGCACATTTTTCACCACAGGAAAGTATATCAATAATTTTTAACCTGTTTTGATCAGACAGTGCCTTGAATATTTTTGCGTTTAATTCATAATTCAAATTCATAAAGTCACTCCTTATATAGATAACTATCTATGTTTACAATATAGACCATTATCTATATAGTGTCAATATAATTACTCAAATAATAAAAACAATAGACTATTATATATATAATAGTCTATGTAATGAATATTTATGTGTTACCTATGTTTATCAATTTTTAATAAATAACTTTAATTTACTCCAAAGAAGAGTGACAATCAATATTAGTCATGTACAAAATCTAAAAAATGCTTGTAATAAGCCAAAGTAATGCAACAAATATTTTCATAATTGGACAGATTTTTATAGGTAATACTGAGGTTTTTGCACCAGTAAACAAAGAAAGAATTGCCATACTAACAAGCATCAAAGAGGACAGTCTAATTACGATAATTCCTACTTGATCACTTGAAAGCCCCATTATAGTGAGTACAAGCACTAACGTTCCAACAAAACAAAGAGTAATCCCCTCTGCTATCCACTCCATAGTAATAATCAACTTATTTTCCTTTGAAATATCTCCAAAACCATTCACTACTTGTTTCGTAGGTATAATATGGGCTATACCCCACCCAATTGAAATTATTGAACCTAAAACAAATAATAACTTAGATGACATATTTTGTCCTCCACATAAAATATTTGGATTTTGATCACTATTAGGACTATTTCCTTTCAATTGTTGTACATTTTTTTACAATTACGAATTAATACATAACCATCTATACCAACATTATACTAAATATAGAAAAATAATTAAACCGCAAACTCATTTACATTTTAAGGAATTGAGTTTGCGGTTTATCGTAGATACCCTAGGATTACCCCATGTAACTAAAATATAAAATATTATTTTGAAATTATTTCATCTAATCTTTTCCTCAAAGTTGCTTTGTCTAATTTATCTACCGGTAGATCAATAAGTAAATTAATTCTTGTATTTAACTCATTTCTTATTTTTTTAAAGTGAGTAACTGTCTTTTCCTCGTTGCCTTTAAAGTCTCTTGGGTCAGTTATTCCCCAGTGTACATAAATCGCATCATTCGGTAAAGTAGGACATTCATTTTTAGCCTTATCACATAATGTAATAACAAAATCAAACTCCTCAATTCTTTTATGTAATCATTCATAATCATATGATAGATTATATCAGTTATCAATAATTATAATAATTATTTAGCATATATTTAACATTAATTTAAAATTCAGTATACTTAATCTTCAAACAACCTTTAAAAGTGAGTGATCTTAATAAATGTAATGATACAATAAATCTATAATATCCAATTAGGTAGAGGCTAAAAAATAAAACTAGAGCAGTTTTTGGTCTAGTTAATAAGCAAAACAAGAATATTATAATAATAGTGAGATTTTGGTACTACACTATTAATTACAGTATCCACAATTACAGTTACACTCTTGTTTAGTATCATCAACATACTGTATAGCTCCTGAAGGACATAAACTTTGACATCCTCTACAACCCTCTATACATCCCTCTGGAAAAATTATTATTGATCTATTTTCCTCTTTTTTATATACTCCATGTTTGCACTTGTTAAAACAAGCCCCGCACTCTTTACAAATTGCATAATCAATAACAGGATACCATGTTTTTGACATATCCCTAACCTCCTAAAATAATATTTATTATAAAACTTTCTTTTTAAAAAATTATTATAATTTTTTTATTGGTAAGAATTTGCATTAAATTTGACAACTAAAGAGCTTATAACTACTTTAGATATCTTTAATTAACGCATAACTTAGCAACAAAGTGACTATAAGTAAAGAGCCATAAATAACAAATAGTGCATTTATGCCATATACCATTATGACTCTTCCTCCAATTGCAGTTCCTAATCCACCGCCCCCCATGAAGCAAAATGCAACTAAGGACATAGCAGACCCTCTTGATTTTTGAGCAAATTCAGTAGCTCTTGTTAAAAGTGTGGAATGTGTAAATATAAATCCAATCCCAAGTAATGCAACTCCTAATACTAACATGAATATATTAGTTCCCGAAAAATATATTACAATGTCGGCAAGTGAGGCAGAAATGAGTCCTATACTTAGAATTTTGCGTTGACCAATCTTTCTTGTAATTTTTCCACTCATTCTTCCACCGATTACTGACATAATTCCAAATCCAGTCATTATAAAGCCAATATAAAGATTATTATAATGGTATGTCTTAGCAATAAAAGATCCAATGTATGAAAAGCTCCCAACTATAAACATTCCTTCAAAAATTACAATTAAATAAGTAAATAAACTTGTAGTATTTGATATAAGTTTTATATAAGGTTTGATAATTTGACTATTCGGATTCTTTTCCGAAGGTAACAGTTTATAATTTTTAATTAACAAAATTGCAGGAATAAGGGATATTAGAGCATATGTCACAAATACACCTCTCCAATTTAATAAGAATGCAATTGTTCCCCCTACAGCCATACTTAATCCTTGTCCAAGAAATGACAATCCCATAAATGTACCAATTGCTTGTTGTCTCTTTTGCATTGGGAAAACATCACCTATTAACGCCAATGATATAGGTATTACAGAGGCTGCAAAAATTCCTGTTAATGAACGAAATAAAGCTAAACTTGTTAAGCTTGAACCTAAAGCACATATACCTGTAGCAATTGTAAATGCTAACATCGAAAACGTAATTACTTGCTTTTTCCCATATCTATCAGCTAAAGGCCCAAAAATAATTTGGAAAACACCAAAAGGTATCATATATGCTGTTATTAGTAATCCTGACTTTGCTATGTCTATATTTAAATTTTGAGATATAGTTGGAAGTATGGGAGATACTACCCAGTTGTCAGCCATAACAATGAATCCAGCAAGTCCTAATAATACAATGAGATTTCTTTTATCAATTATTTTTTTGTTCCATAATTTATACCCCTTCTTAATTCATTTAAACTTAATTATTTAATTAATATTCTTTATTTTGTGTTACTAGAGCTAAGTATAAGATATCTCTGATGTAAAACTTGTTAGACTATTATAAAATTAAATAAATAACCAATGAATACTATTCCTAATGCTACTACTCCAAAGAATACTGATAATAGCTTAGGTTTTAATACTCTTCTTAAAAGAATTGCTTCTGGTAAACTAAGTGCTGTTACAGCCATCATAAATGCAAGTGATGTTCCCATTGCAACTCCAGCTCTTGTAAGTTCGCTAACTAATGGGATTACCCCAGCAGCATTGGAGTATAGTGGAACTCCAATTAGTACAGCTACAAATACTGCAAATGGATTACTCTTTCCAGCATACTTTGCTAATGCCCCTGCAGGAATCCATCCATGTATAAAACCACCTATGGCAATACCGATTATTACATACAACCATATTTTTTTTATTAAATCCCACGTAAAATTCCAAGAATCTATTAATCTTTCCTTTGTAGTTGGATCAGGCAATTCTAAATCAGAATTCATTTGCATTTCATAAACGTATCCTTCTACATGCTTTTCCATTTTTAATTTTCCAATTATAATACCACTTACTATTGCAATTATTTCACCAGAAACTACATAAATTATGGCTATTTTTATTCCAAACAAGCCATAAAGAAGTCCTAATGCAACTTCATTTACCATTGGTGCAGCTATCAAAAAAGAAAATGTAACTCCAAGGGGCACTCCTGCTTCAACAAAACCAATAAAAAGTGGCACTGCAGAACATGAACAAAATGGTGTAACAATTCCGAGTAATGCTGCAAGAACATGCCCAATAAATGTGCTTCCTTTACTCTTTGCAAGTATCTTTTTCGTTTTTTCTGGTGGAAAGAAACTCCTTATAAAAGTGATTACATAGATTATTATTAACAATAAAATAAATATTTTTATAGTATCAAATACGAAGAAATTAAGGGAACTTCCAAGTTTACTTTCTTTAGCAATTCCCAAAATATTATAAATAAGCCAATCAGCAAAAATTTGTACAGGTGTAAACATATTACCCATCCTTCCAATCTATAACTTTATAATTAAACACTTATATACTACCCTGAAATAAGGGACTTTAATCCTATTAATATAGGGTTAAGTCCTTTCTTAATATAGGTTGCCCTTATTTTTCATCATTAATGTATTTTGTAATTTCATCGACATTACAAACCTTACCGAACATTTTAACTTTTTCATTTATTACTATAGCTGGTGTTCTCATAACTCCATATTTCATAATTTCTTTAATATCTTCAACTTTTGTAATATTAGCTTCTACATTAAGCCCTTTAACAGCTTCCCTTGCATTTGATTCAAGTTTTCTACAATTTGAACAACATGATCCTAAAATCTTTATTTCCATAACCATCCTCCTATAGGATATATTTATTTTAAATAATTATTTAGCTTTGCTGAAATTATTTATATAGTTTATTACACATCTATCAACACATTCTATAACTTTCTTTATTTCATCATTGCTAATTCTATAATGAATATTCATTCCAATCTTTTCAGATGCGAGAATACCAGCATCTTTAAGTATCTTTAAATGTTGAGATAAATTAGCCTGGCTAAACTCTACATCTTCATTTAATTTACATACACACTTTGGACCGTTAAATAAAAACTTTACAATTTTATATCTAATTGGATGACCTAATGCTTTGAATATTTTTACACTTAGCTCTTCTTGGTTCATAATTTCCTCCCATAACCTAATATTCGTAAAGTATAAATCTAATTTGTGATCTTCAATAAGTGATATTTAGGCATATAATTATTTACTAATATAATTATAACCAATATTATCCCATTAATCAATACTAATGCTTAAAAAATTATAAATTAATTTTTTAGGATTATTTTTAATAGATTTCACATCTTTTTTAATATAACAATTAGGGAACTATCTTATTCTGACAGTTCCCTGGCAAATGACTATTAGTTACATTTCATTTTTAATATAATACTAAAATTTTTGTTACTTTACTTGTAGCAGTTTTAAACTGACATATAGAAATAGTGTTATCCTTTATTATGTATAATTTTATTGTTTCTATATGTCTACATACAAGGTTCCAATTAAATGCTTGTTTATCTTGTAGCACTAATTTAGTTATAATTGATTAAGAAATATATAGTTTTCAGATGATAATTTTTACAATAGAGTCATGTCTAATACCTTAGAAAGAATAGTGATCATGTTATCAGTTTCCTTATGTGTAATTATTAAGGGTGGCATTAAACGAATAGTGGATGGTCTTGGTGAATTTAATAGGAGACCTTCATCCAAACATTTGATAACAATTTCACTTCCTTTATTTTCTGGAATATCAAAAGCAATAAGTAATCCTCTTCCACGTATATTTTTTAATCCATACGTATTCTTTATTTCATTTAATTTTTCTATTATATATTCTCCTTGTACCTTGGCGTTATGTGATAGATTTTTATTGATAACTTCACTAACTACAGCTATACCTGCAGCCATACCAAGAGGTTGGGCTGAGTAGGTTCCGCCTTGATCCCCAGGCTCAAATATATTAAGTGCTTCTTTAGCTAATAATGCAGACAACGGGTAACCTCCGCCTATTCCCTTTGCTAGTGTCATTATATCAGGTTCAACTTCATAATATTGATATGCAAATAAATCACCAGTTCTTCCAATGCCTGTCTGAACTTCATCAAAAATTAATAGAATTTTACGTTCTCTACATATATTTCTTAAGGCTTTTATATAACTTTTACTGAGTTCGTTAACACCGCCTTCTCCTTGTATAGGTTCTAACATGATTGCACATGTATTAGAAGTTATAGAGGTTTTAATGGCGTCTAAATCATTTAGTGGAACATGTTTAAACCCTGGAACCTTGGGTTCATACAAATCTTTCCAGGCCTTCTTGCCAGTTGCAGACATGGTAGCAAGAGTTCTACCATGAAAACTGTTAACAGCAGTTATTATTTCATAAGCACCATTTAGAAACTTAGCACCATATTTTCTTGCTAACTTTATAGCGCCTTCATTTGCTTCAGAACCACTGCTAGCAAAAAATACTCTATCAAAGCAAGAATTGCTTGTAAGGAGCTTTGAAAATTCAATCATAGGCTTATTATAAAATGAAGGGCTTGCATTTATTAATGTATTACTTTGATTTGTTAATGCTTCTATAAGGACATCTGGACAATGTCCTAATGATGTAACAGCCCATCCACCCATAAAGTCAAGATAACCCTTTCCATTGGTATCCCATAAATACATACCTTTTCCATGCTCCATTACAATATCAGGACGTATGGTAGTAAATAAAATAGATTTGTTTGCTTCATTAAGCAGATCACTTGTGTTGTTTAAGTTGTATTCCAAAAGTATCAGCACCTTTCATAAATTTATAATTTAAGAGGTAATTATTGAAATGCAATTAAAAATAAAATCAATCTAAAATAAAGTTAAATATTTATAACAATTTATCTAGAATTTAAATTTTTAATATTATCCAAATAACCACCTATTCTTATAATTATACTATATTATGTATTATTATAAAATTATAAGTTTCAGATACAACGAAAAATAATTGATATTATTCTGAATTCCATAGGATGATGTTTAATGTCCTATGAATATTTATGCATATATATTATTTGCTTGCGATAATGATTTATTTAAAAATAAATATTAATGTTTTAAAATAAAATTTCCCTAAGTAACCTGTTATGCTAGTTAAATTTTGAAATTATTGAAAAGACAAAGTTGAATTTTTGGAAATAGAGAATTCTACCCTTAAAAGCATTGTTGGGGATATGATGAATCAAATAGCACAACAGACCAATTAAATAATATGTGTTGATTTAGAAATCTACTTTTCGCCATAAGCTATAAAGATACTTATACTTACATTTTCACAACTACAATTCGAAGTGGTATTACAATTACCGCCAGTACAATCAACTACAACATTCTTAAGTCCTGCACTTACGAACCATTGTTTTATATTTTCTCGATTAAATCCCATCCAGCGATCAAAGTGTTCTGTTTTTAAGAACTCAAAATCATGTTTATCTAAATCAGTAATGACAATTTTTCCACCTGGTTTTAAAATTCTTACCATCTCTTTAATTGCAGTGAGAGGATCTTCTACATGATGTAAATACATATTTGCCATAGCATAATCGACTGTATCATTTTCTATCGGTAGAATTTCAGCTTCACCTTGACGATACTCAATATCATTATATTCTTTAAATTTTAGCTTCATTTGCTTAAGCATTTCTTCTGAACTGTCTACAGCAATAACTCTTAATCCGTTTTTAATTAATCCTTCTGTAATAAATCCTGTTCCTGACCCAATGTCAGCAGCAACCTTTCCGGATTCTACCTTTGCGATATCATAAGCTCTTTCTCTTATAGATTCCGAAAAGAAATTTTGACGCATAGTATCCCATTGGTTAGCTATTTTCTTAAAATAGTGTTTACTATCCATGATATTGCTCCTCTCATATTCATTTATTATTACTTATTGCTTCCAGTAAGATTTCTAAGCTTTCTAACACTTGTTTCTTTTTGTCTTCAGGTATAAGGGTATAAACATTCTTGTAGTATATATTCATACTCTCCTCAATTGCCATAAACACTTTTTCTCCATCTTCAGTAAGGAAAATTGTTATATACCTCCTATCCTGTGGATCAACTTCACGTCTCGCTAAGTTCCTATTTACAAGATTATTAACTGTTCTGCTCATGGTACTGTTATCCAAATTTAATAACCTAGAAAGTTCGTTTAATGATATGTTTCCTAAACGACCTATTTCAACCAAGGCATGACATTGAGCCATAGTTACACCGCAGCAAGTAGTCTGAAAATCCTTAAGCGCTCCAAGCTTTCTTTCCAGTATCCGTATCAGTTCTCTTAGCTGCTTTGAACTAGTTACTTCAGACATGTAAAAAACCTCCTCCAATACTAATAATTATTAGTATTGTAATATACAAGTGTTGCAATATACAAGTATTTTTTATATTACATGGGGTAATGGGAGCATCCGTGGTGCGTCCCGACAGGGCGCATATTCTAGCAGGCGGAAATCCTGCCAAGGTAAGATTTAGCAAATCGCCTTGTATCGAGTCTTGGAGGTGTTGCGGTAACGTAACATTTTAAGCGTAGACAGAAAGCTAGCGAGGTAGAATTGACTGGGTGGTAACCCAGCAGTGAATGGGATTGAGCTTCGAAAACTCCTTGATGATGTGGCAGAAACGGTCACGGACGTGGAAAGCAATATTTATTTGTGCGATAAAGCGAGTGCAAATAAACACATCTGGGGTCTGAGACCCTACCTAGCTAAGTATTGAGAATATGCGGAAACTCGGGGAGATCCTGACTGGCCTTTTCTAAGGAAAAGTATGCAGTACAAACTGAAGAAGTAAGGAAGGCAAAAGCCAGCAGGAAGTCGGATACTTTTATAGTACTGATGATAACGGGTAATGCCGGAGAAAGGAAGGAGAGTAACATATGAAACAGCTTAAAAGGGAAACATTGCCCGGACTTAGAATCGGAATAACAGTGAGAACAAAACTTGCAAGCATAGCACAGGTAGCTCGAAGAGATAAAGATGCAAAGTTCTGTTCATTAGCTTATTTAATGAGCTCGAATACATTAAAAGAATCTCTTAAAAGATTGAATAACACCGCATCTCCAGGTATTGATAAAGAAACTAAAGAAAGTTATAAAGTACATTTGGATGAAAATGTGAGTAATTTGCTAATCAAATTAAAGAAAGGTTCGTACAGACCCCAGCCAATAAAAAGACAGTATATACCTAAAGCCGGAAGTGATAAAATGAGACCACTTGGTATTCCTGTTTTAGAAGATAAGATAGTGCAAGGTGCTTTAGTTATTATTCTACAAAGTATTTATGAAGAAGATTTTCTTCCTATATCATTTGGGTTTAGACCAAATAAAAGTTGTCACGATGCATTGAAAAATCTAAGCAATGACATAATGAAGAAAAAAGTTAACTACATCGTAGAGGCTGATATTAAAGGTTTTTTTGACCATGTAAACCATGAATGGATGATGAAATTTCTTAAACTTAGAATAAATGATAGCAGGATACTTGCTCTTACTAAGAGGTTCTTAAAAGCAGGCATATTGGAAAAAGGAAAGTTCATTGAAATTACTGAAGGCGTAGCACAAGGTGGAAGTCTGTCTCCACTTTTGGCCAATATATATTTGCACTATACTCTTGATTTATGGTTTACCAAGGTAGTAGTTAAACACTGTAAAGGTGAATGCTATCTAACAAGATATGCGGATGATAGTGTAGCATGTTTTCAATACGAAGAGGATGCAAAAGCATTCTATAAATCATTAAAAGTTAGACTATCAAAATTCGAACTCAATATTGCAGAAGAAAAGACTAAAATTATAGAGTTTGGAAGATTTGCAGAGGAACGAATAAAACGAAAAGGTGGAAAGAAACCAGAAACATTTGATTTTCTTGGATTTACACACTACTGTAGTAAGAGTAGAAAAGGAAATTTCAAATTAAAATGGAAAACAGCCTCAAAGAAATT
Source organism: Candidatus Clostridium eludens (assembly GCF_045310515.1). Lineage (NCBI taxonomy): Bacteria > Bacillati > Bacillota > Clostridia > Eubacteriales > Clostridiaceae > Clostridium > Candidatus Clostridium eludens. The sequence goes on from NZ_JBJHZX010000011.1 coordinate 110,578, forward strand.
TCGGACCAAAGTTAATGAATTCAATAAGTGGATAAAAGAAAATAGAAATCTTCCACTAGGTCTAATATGGGAAAAAGTAAATCAAAAACTACAAGGACATTATAATTATTATGGCGTTAGTGATAATTGGGGCAACTTACTGAAATACAAAAGGCAAATCATAAAATCAATGTATTACTGGTTAAAGAAGAGAAGCCAACGAACTAAATTAAACTGGGATAAAATAGCCAAATTGTTAGAATATTACCCACTCGTAAATCCTAAACCCAATTCTTTAGTTAATCTAAATCCTACCTATGTGTAAAATAGGTTCATATGGGGAGCCGGATGCCTTAATTGGGCACGTCCGGTTCTGAGAGGGGCGGTATCTGTGAAGATTACCGTCTACTTGCCACATCAGGGGCAAAGTATATTCCATAATTTAGGTGTTTTCATTAGATGTCTTATTGCATATTAGACAGAAGATTTATAATGTCTAATTAAGCTACCTGTTAAAAAATAAAACTAGAGCGTTTTTCACTCTAGTTGCTGAACAAAATGAAGATAATGTGTCTTTAAAAACTATAGTATAAAGATACATGTAAAAAGAAAGAGAAAAATAAAGATAAACCTGCATAAATTAGGTTGGAAAAGTGTATCATTGTGTTTTAATAGTTTGATGATACATCTTATGGATGGATAAAGTTATCATAGGAATAATTTCCTTTATATAATATTTTTCAGGTTGGAACTTCCACTTTCAAAAGGGAGTAGATAAAATTGAAACTCCCACAGAGCCATTTTAAAGCGGTTTTTCTTATCGGGGATATAGATAGCCTAATTTTATGAAAACATCTAAATGACCTTTCTATGGTTCTTGAATTTTTGATATGTTCATTTACTTTTATCTGTAACACTTTATTTGTCTTGTTAATATTATAAACGTACATACAAAATACAAAAGATAATAAAGAGGATTCTTTATACCATGTGGATGACGAAATCAAATATCCAAAGAAATTGAAGGGAAATGAAGAATTTCATTTCCCCTTTTAGAGTAATAGTTTATTTAGTTATTTGTATGGTTCTTGAATTTTTAATATGTTCATTCATCTGTTGCGGTAACATTTTACTTGTCTCATTAATATTATAAAAATATATAACAAAAGATAATAAGGATAATTCTTTATGCCAAGGTGTAATCGTAAATATGATAGTGGTTGTGGTAGATTCGGACAAGGAGAAGAAGTACTAGTCATAATAATGCTCTTATTATTATGTTGTGGCATTAACTGTGGTTACTAATGCTAAGGAAAATGTTCTAGATTACTTAAGAAGTAAAAGAAGATTTAGTAAAAAATATATATTTTTTATTAAATAGTCTTTGTAATTTACTAAATTAATTTTAGAGGCTTGATTAAAGCAACAAGATATAGAACAAATGATCATAAATTGGATAACTAAAAATATATGTTTAAGATAACAAGGAGGGATCTCTATGGGACGTAGATGTGATTGTGATAGATTTAGACACGGACGCGGATGCGAAGTAATAGTAATAATAATAATTTTATTATTATTATGCGGATGTGGACACGGATTTAGAGACGGAATATGCTAAAATAGATTGTTAGAGGGAAATGAAATTCTTCGTTTCCCTTTTTAAAATAACAGTTTATTACTTTAGTGATTTATTCTTCTTCGTATTTTATACTTTTTTACCTTTAAATTACACTATATTATAAGATTTAAAATATTTTATATTTAAAACTAATCAGCTCATTATCCTGCTTAGTCCATTTCCTGATTATAGATAGCTCCCATGCTAATCATATTTATTTTAGCAAGAGCCTTTTCTGCTTTCTCTGCCTTGGCTTTCCATTCCTCAACTTCTCTCTCAAGTCTTTTTCTTTCAAGAGGTGAAAGTCTGTCTAACTTCACGCCGTCAAGTTCAGCTATATATTGACGGGTAAAAATAGGCCACATACTGGGGAAAATATCATGTGCTCACGTATAAAAAAGTTCGTATTTTGTACAAGTTTTATCATTAAATTATTCAAATAATATAATATTTATATAAACATCTAATATTATACATTCTGACACAGGGGGCGTATTTACAATATTTTATCACTTATTTTTTTCAATATGCCCCTTAGTACATTCACTCACACAAGCAAGTCAATTTTTATTTATCTGCATAATTTAAGTAAATTCTATCGCAGTTCTTATTGAAAAAAATGGGTTTATTAATATTTTATTTCATTTTACTATCTTATACAATGTAGTAATTCAATGTTAAAACAACCTTAAGTCAAGTAGGCTTGTTGAATTAAGTGTAAATATTCACGATAACAATTATTGATACACTGCAAAGGGTTAATTTACGGTCAACTATTATTCATTTCTTAAAATGTACTTTTTAAAATATATTCTTTTGCATTTTGATATTTTCAATTTGTCACACAAAATTTATACCGTATATCTCACAAAACTCTGATATCGTCTTTTCAGGTTCTGGAATAAATTCTAAAGCTCTATCACATGCATTTTCAAGTAAACGAATGGCTCCATGCGGTGATTGTATCTTTTCGCCTCCCTCGTGAGATTGTATAGCACAAAACATAAATTTATCCATGTAACACCCTAGACTGTTAGATAGTATTAAATATTCTTTTTCTACATTTTTATTTATAGGGTTTTTCCCTACTCTATACAGTTCGTCTGATAAGAACTGACCCAGTAAAATCATTACTTGAAAATATTGTTCTGGTGTACTCAATTTCCCTAGTTTAAATCCAGTATATAATGACTCAACCCACTTTTGTTTTAGTTCTTTTATTGGCTTATCAGCACTGATTACTGGTGTCCCCGTTATCCTATATATTTTTAACATTTTTAAATCTCTCCCTTATTTTAAGGCACATAAAATAGCATTAGAACTACTCCCTTATAGTAATTCTTTAAAAAAGCTCCTAAAATTTTTTGTTCTTTAGGGTAGTAATGGAGAATGTCTTATATAGATATTTTACCTTACAAGGTATACTATGCTATGCTTTACCTATGAAGTTACTAGAAAACTGAAGTGATATACTATGGGCTTTTTGGTTTATGATGTAGACAAATTTAAAAGAGGTGGGTATATACCTCTTATTTTTAATGTTCTTAATCAGCTCTATATGCTCATAAAATTGCATGATTATTTGTCTGACACTTAAATTATAAAATTAGTTATAAACTAATGAATTATATTCACTTATAGGGGTAATGGGACATGGCCATCAAGCTAAGGAAAAAATAGTCCCCATTTATAAAAAATAGTACAATAAATAATAGAAATCTATTTTTTATAAGGAGGGCTAAAAAATAGCAAAAGAAAAATTAATAACACAAAATGGAATCAAGGAATTATCAAACCATATACTAAAATACTTTTCACAAGAAGAAGTTGAAAAGATAGCAAGAAAGGTTGGATTTGTACGAAGAGAAGGTAAATTAAAAGCATGGGAATTCCTTTATTTATGTGCATTTTCACAATTGGACGTATCAAAAGATACACTTGTAACAATGAGTGCTAATCTAAGCTCAAAAACAAAAACAACAGTAAGCAGCCAAGCATTAGACCAGCGTTTAAATGAAAAGGCAGTAAAGTTCTTAAAAGAAATATTTACAAGGCTTTTAAATAGTGTAACACTCACAAATTCAAATATACCTACCATATGGGATGAACATTTTAACAGAATAAGAATAGTTGATTCTACGGCATTTCAAGTCCCGGAAATATATAAGAGTGTATATCCAGGTTCAGGAGGGAGTTCACAGCCTTCCAGCATAAAGATACAGCTTGAATATGAATTAAAATCAGGAAACTTCATGCACATAGATGTGGGTCACGGGAGTGGAAATGACAATACCTTTGGAAGTAAAATAAAAGACACATTTAAGGCAGGAGATCTTTCATTAAGAGACCTGGGATACTTTAATCTCAAGGATTTTGAGGATATGGAAAATAAAAAATCTTTCTATGTTTCAAGACTTAAACCTAATATAGCTGTGTATGTAAAAAATGAACATGTTAAATATCTTAAAAATGGACAACCAAGGAAGTCAAGTGTTTATAAGAGATTGTTTTTAAAGGACGTGACAAGTAAAATGCAGGAAGGCCAAATTAAGGAAATACCAGATGCATTTGTTGGGAGAACTGAAAAGCGCAAAGTACGTCTAATAATCTATAAACTTACCAAGAGCCAATTTAAGGAACGGAAAGAAAAGGTCTTTAGAAATGCTAAAAAGAAAGGTATTAAGAAAAGTGCTAATACAATTGATTTGATAGGAATAATAATATACATGACCAACATATCAAATGACATATTGATTACAAAACAAATACATGATATTTATTCATTAAGATGGCAGATTGAACTAATATTCAAGATATGGAAGTCAATATTTCACATATCTAGTGTAAAACCAGTAAAAATTGAACGTTTCAAGTGCCAATTATATGGTAAACTTATTTTACTAGTTTTAAGCTCCATAGTGATGTTTAAAATGAGATCTGAACTCTTAAAAAAGAAGAAGTTTGAAACAAGTGAAATTAAAACAGCACAAATAGTGCATGAATATGTTCAAGAGCTGTATTTCAGCTTTATGACGCCTTCAAGTAATTTCAAAGTTTTAACAAGAATATATAACTGTATATGTAAAAATGGGCGGAAATCGCACCGTAAGGACAAAAAGACCTTCTTTGACATTCTTGGAGTCCCCTACAACCATCAAGAAAGAAGGTGTGAAACCGCCGCATAAAACACTTTTATTATATTATAATTTAAAGTTCGTGTCTTCAAAAAATCATGAATACAGGAGCTTTTTTGATATGCAAAAAATCACATTAAAATAGTACTTATTCTAAAATTTGTAATAACATAAATTTGTTTTGCCTTAATCTCTTACACCAACTGATTTAATTCATTATTCTCGTGTCTTAGCTTGATGGCCATGTGGCGACACCCCAATAATCACTCTTACCTTCATGGGTAGAAATATTTAATCTATCAAAAAATGGTGCTAAAAAATGTGTAAATAGTTTTGGATACAGATCGTTAATAATTTTTTAATACTATTTTAATAACATTTTAATGTGCCTTTAAATAATAGTAAATATATTTATATGTGAGATATACTATATTTACAAAAGAGGAGTAAAAAATGGAAACGAACAAAACAAAAAAAATTAAAAGTCTATTAAGTAAGGTTCCAGAGGTAACTATTTATTTCTGGATTATAAAAATCTTATGTACCACAGTTGGTGAAACATTTTCAGATTTCTTAAATGTCAATCTTGGGTTAGGGTTAACTCTTACTACAATTATAATGGGAATAGCGTTTATCGTTGTATTGTATCTTCAATTCAGAGCAACTAAATATGTCCCTGGCATTTATTGGCTAACAGTTGTACTTATAAGTGTATTTGGAACGTTGGTAACCGATAATTTGACAGACGGATTAGGAGTACCTCTTGAGGTTAGTACAGTAGTTTTCAGCGTGCTATTAGGGCTAACTTTTCTTTTTTGGTATCTTAGTGAAAAAACACTCTCAGTACATTCAATTTATACAGTAAAAAGAGAAACTTTCTATTGGCTCACTATCCTTTTCACATTTGCACTGGGAACAGCAGTTGGCGATTTATATTCCGAGCAGCTTGGTCTTGGGTATCTTCGCACAGGAATAATAGTGGTTATTATAATAGCTAGCGTATTTTTAGCATATAAATTCTTAAAACTTAATGAGGTATTAGCGTTTTGGGTTGCTTATGTTTTTACTCGCCCACTCGGAGCATCACTCGGAGATTACCTATCTCAGTCAAAAGAAAATGGTGGATTAGCCTTGGGAGCAACAGTTACCAGTGTGATTTTTCTAATAGCTATTTTAGCAGTAATAACTTTTCTCGCTGTTACAAAACGTGATGCAATGCCCAAAAGTGAAACAGTAGCATCAAAGCAAACAAATGGAATCAAGAAAAATGTTTTGACACAAACCATTGTGGTATTGTGCATCTTCTTAGCTGTTGGTATGGGTGGCTATGTTTGGTGTAGCAGTAATATTGTAGTACCGCAAACTGGTTCTTCACAAACTACATTAAAAGGACAATTAACAAATTTTATTACAATTGAAAATGATATGCTAAACTTTGTAAATTCAAATAACTTTACTTCGGCGAAAACAAAGGCTGATGATTTGGAGCATGATTGGGATACATCAGAGGCACAGTTAAGAAAAATTGATAGCAAAACATGGACACAAATTGATGGAACCATGGATGAGGTACTAGCAGCAGCTCGTTCAAAAAATCCTGATGCTAGCAAGTGCAAATCGGCGCTTAACAATTCGCTCAGTATTTTAAATGGAGCAAATAATAATGTGCCTGCACCTACTTCCCCAAACAATCAGAATACTACACAAGCTCCATCGCAAAGTACGCCACCAAAGACAACAACTCAAACTACATTAAAAGGACAATTAGCAAATTTCATTACAATTGAAAATGATATGCTAAACTTTGTAAATTCAAATAACTTTACTTCGGCGAAAACAATGGCTGACGATTTGGAGCATGATTGGGATACATCAGAGCCTCAGTTAAGGGAAATTGATAACAAAACATGGACGCAAATTGATGGAACTTTTGACAGTGTATTGTCAGCAGTCCGTTCAAAAAATCCTAATGCCAGCAAGTGTAAGTCGGTGCTTGAAAATTCTCTCAGTATCTTAAATGGAGCAAATAAATAAAAATGAAAAACAGTCATTCTAGGCGACTGTTTTTCATTTTAGATAAAATTTAGGAAATTATTAGTTTGTTTTCTAATCCTGAGTATTTTCATTCATTAAATTATGGAAGAAGTTGATTTAATAATTATTCTGTAAATAATTATAGAGAAAATATTTACAATATCAAAATATAATGTAAACACGAACTAAGGGAACTCATTTTAAGGTTCCCTTAAAAAAATGTTATATTATCAACACTATTCTTTAACAAAGCCATTTTTTAATCATATGTAAATTAATAAATTTAAATAGTATGTTTGTAAAAAGTGATTGTGTTTATTTTTCTCTACGAAAAATTAAGTATGGTTAATTAATAACCATACTGCTTGCGAGAAGAAAAATTTAATTATATTATATGAAGTTAAATAGCTTGTCTAAAAAGTTATGGATATTTTAATCAAGTATATTAATATAATACATTATTTAAAAATATACGTAAAATATTAAATATATAGTTATTTATACCAATAACTATATAAAAGGATATGAGTGTATGAGGATTTTTATATAAGAGTGGACAATAAATTTCTAATGTTTGATTATTATATAATCTTTCAGTACTAACAATGCTTATTTACATATATTTGAAATCAATGTGTTATTTGTTTATAAGCTGATCATTTTTGTAACCTAATTTTTTCTTTACTTTTTCTTTGTAAACCTAATGAAAACAGTATAATAATCATGCTGCTTTTATAATCACCTTACATAAATCTATTATAACTCATATAAGATGTTTTTTTTATTCTAGTTCATTATCATTCAAATGGAATAGTAAATGTAATATTTGTACCTTTTCCAAGTTCACTTTTGACATAAATTTTACCACTATGGGCT